>JAOPWW010000271.1 GCA_025965495.1 Frankiales bacterium | reverse complement strand
CGCCCCCGGTGAGCGCGCCGATCCCGGCCGCCGTCGGGACGCCGATCTTGGCGGCCTTGCGGCCGGTGCGGAAGTCGCGGACGACCCAGCCGCGCTCCCGGGCGGTCTCGCGCAGCGCGCTGTCGGGGTTGACCGCGACGGCGTGGCCGACGGACTCGAACAGGGGGACGTCGTTGGAGGAGTCGCTGTAGGCGGTGCAGCGCGACAGGTCCAGCCCCTCGCGCTCGGCGAGGGCCCGGACAGCCTCGGCCTTGGCCGGCCCGTGCAGCGGCTCGCCGACGAGGCGACCGGTGTAGCGGCCGTCCTCGACCTCGCTGACCGTCCCGAGCGCACCGGTCAGCCCGAGGCGCTGGGCGATGATCCGGGCGAGCTCGACCGGCGTCGCCGTGACGAGCCAGACGCGCTGCCCGGCGTCGAGGTGCTGCTGGGCGAGCGCCCGGGTGCCGGACCAGATCCGGCGCTCCATGAGCTCGTCGTAGATCTCCTCGCCGTACGCGACGATCTCCGTGACGCTCTTGCCCGCGACCAGCCCGAGGGCCTTGTCGCGCGCCTCGGCGACCGCCTCGAGGTCCTCCTTGCCGCGGACCCGGAACCGGAGCTGCTGCCACCCGAAGCGCACGAGGTCGCCGGTGGTGATCAGGCCGCGCCCGGCCATGCCCTTGCCGAAGAAGTAGATCGACGCGCCGCGGATCATCGTGTTGTCGCAGTCGAAGAACGCCGCGGCGGTCGGGTCGGCGACGACCCCGGGGGCCTCGACCTCGGCGGCCGCCGCGGACGCGGCACCGGCCAGGACCGCCTTGACGCCGTCCCCGCCGTCGCGACGACGGCGCTGCAGACGGCGGAGCGGGCTGGGCACAGGGCCTCCAGGACGACGGACGGGACGCGAGCGTAGCGAGGACGCGGCAGCGCCCCCGTCCGGTGCGGACGGGGGCGCTGCGGGCGTGCGGGGAGCGGTGCGGGCGGGGCTACGCCGAGACGGTCGAGCGGCGGCGGCGGACCACCAGGGCCAGGCCGAGCAGGCCGGTGGCGACGGCGCCGGTCAGCGGCAGGTCTCCGCCGGTGCGGGGCAGGGCCTGCGGCGCGGCGACCGGGAGCGCGGCCGGCGCCGCGGCGACGACGCGGCTGGAGGCGACCGCCTTGGCCGGGACGAGGGACACCGTGAGGAACTTCTTGCCCGCGGGCATCAGCGCGGCGAGGCCGGCCGGGTTGATCGTCAGCGTCGTGGCGCTGACCTCCGAGGCGGCCGAGGTGCCGTCCTTCGCGACCGACGTGACGCCCTTGCCGTAGGCGACGTCGATGCCCGCGACCTGCGACAGCAGGCCGTTGACCGAGCCGAGCGCGTTCTGGACGACCGGCTTGAGGGCGGCGGGCAGGGCGTCGGTGGCCAGACCGGTGAGGGTCGCGCCGGCCGAGTCGATCCGGAAGCCGAGCGCGCCGTCGGCGACCTTGACGTTCAGCACGGGCGCGACGAAGTCGGCCTTGCCGGTGCCGGGGGCGCCGCCCGCGGTGGCGCTCGCCCGCGACGTGATGCCCTCGACGCTCACGAGCCCGCCGAGGACGTCGAGCGAGTCGATCGTGTTGGCGACCGTGGAGGTGACGGCGTCGCCCTTGCGCAGGATGGCCGAGTCGCTGCTGACGGCGTTCAGCGACACCAGGGACGTCGCGTCGCCGAGGTTCTTCACCGTGTCGGTGAGGCCGGTCAGCGTGGCGTCGAGCGCGGCGACGGCGTCGGTGACGGCGGCCTTCGCGGTGTCGGTCAGCGGCGCGGTGGTGCTGCCGGCCGGGGTCGCGGCGAGGGCGCCGTTGAGGGTGTCGATCGCGGTGGTGACGGTCTGGGCGACGGTGGCGGTCGCCTGGCCCGCGGTCTGGTCGACGGTGTCGAGCGCCGGAGCGAGTGCGGCCTGCACGGGCGCGGTGACGGCGTCGAGCTGGGCGGGGAGCAGGTCGCCGGTGACGGCGAGGCGGGCGATGCCGCTGCTGCTGTGCGCCAGGGTGCCGTTCACGGTCTTCGCCGGGTCGGCGACCTTGCTCAGGAGCGGGAGCAGGGCGAGCTTCAGGCCGGCCTGGTCGATCGCGGGGCCGGCGGCGCTGGTGTCCTCGGTCTTGCCCGTCAGGGACGCCGTCGTCCCCCCCGACAGCAGCTGCGACAGGACCGGGGTCGCGCCCTGGCCGAGCAGGGCGTGGGTGAGCGCGTCGGTGGCGCCCGAGGTGGTGACCGTGCCGTCGGTGAGGGCGATCCGCTGGGTGATGGTCGAGCCCAGGCCGGGCAGCGAGACGCCGGTCGGCAGGTTGATCGTGATCTCCAGCGCGGACGCGGAGCCGGAGGCGGACAGCTGCGGCGTGCGGGCCGGTGCGGCCGAGGCGGTCCCGGCTCCGGCGGCGGCGAGCGTGCCGGTGGCCAGCGCGAGCGCGACGAGCCGTGTGGTGCGGCGTCCCTGGACGGTCATGTGGTGGATCCCTCTCCCCGGTCGCCGCGCGTGTGCGGCGGCTGCTTGGTCCCCCCAACGACGGGGTCCGGGCGAGGTGACGGCGGTCTCAGAGCAGTTTCGCCACGAGAAACGGACGTTCAGGACGAGGCGTGCGGGACCGTCTCGTGCAGGGGCGGGAGTGCGGGGACGACGGGCACGGACGGCAGCGTCGGCAGGCTCGTGGGCAGCGGCAGCGGCAGCGGGACCGGCAGGGGCGGCAGCGAGGGGAGCGGCACGACGACGCTGGTCGGCAGCGGCAGGGGGACCGGCAGCGGCAGCACGGGCAGCGGGACCTCGATCGAGGGCTGCGGCGCGGGGCGCGGCGGCGTGGACGGCTCCGGGGCGCTCGTCGGGGCGGGGGCGTCCGGACCCGGGGCGGGCGTGTCGCCAGC
>JAOPWW010000237.1 GCA_025965495.1 Frankiales bacterium | reverse complement strand
CGCGGGACTGCTCGCCGGGATGCACGCGCGCGGCGGCGCCGAGCTCCGCACCGGCGTCGGCGTCGTGGCGCTCGAGGGCGACGGCCGGGTGGAGCGGGTCGTGCTCGCCGACGGCAGCACCCTGCCGGCCGACCTCGTGGTCGTCGGCACCGGGGCGGTCCCCGCCACCGGCTGGCTGGAGGGCAGCGGCCTGACGCTGGACGACGGCGTCGTCTGCGACCCCTGCCTGCAGGCCGCGCCCGGGGTGTGGGCCGCCGGTGACGTCGCCCGCTTCCCCGACGCCCTCGGCGGCACCCGCCGCCTGGAGCACTGGACGAGCGCCGCCGAGCAGGGCGTCCTGGCCGCGAAGAACGCCCTGTCCCCCGACGCGCAGACGCCCTACGCGCCAGTGCCGTTCGTGTGGAGCGAGTGGTACGGCCTGCCCCTACAGATCGTCGGCGCCTGCACGGGCGAGGACGTGCGCGTCGTCGGCGACGTCGAGGGCGGGCGCTGGGTCGCGCTGTACCGCGACGACGACCTGCTGGTCGGGGCGGTCACCGTCGGGCTGCCCGGCCGGACGGGCAAGCTGCGCAAGCGGATCGTCGCGGGCGGGTCCTTCGACGAGGCCGTCGCGTACGCCGAGAGCTAGCGTCGTCGGCGTGCAGGCCCGTCGCGTCACCGTCGTCCCGGGCGGCCCGGTGCTCGTCGAGGGACCCGTCGACGTCGAGCTGCCCGACGGCACCGTCGTGCACAGCGACCGGCCCGTCGTCGCGCTGTGCACCTGCCGGCGCAGCCGCCGCCAGCCGTGGTGCGACACCAGCCACCGGACGAAGGTCCGGGAGCAGGACGACCAGCCCTAGGAGTGCTGGCGCAGGGAGCTGTCCCCGCGCTCCCACGCGTCGAGCAGCGCCGCCCCGAACCGCTCCTCGAGCAGCAGCCCCGCCTCGATCCCGAGGACGACGTCGGCGGCCAGGTGCGGCTCGCGCTCCAGCAGGTCGCGCAGGCCCGCCCGCAGCAGCTGCTCGTGGACGGCGTCGGCCTCGACGTGCTCGTCGTAGAAGCGCACCCCGGCCTGCACGCCGTGCCGGGCGAACGCCGCGGACAGCCGCCGGGACCCGGGCGAGCTGGTGACCTCGACCAGGACGAACTGGCCGAAGGCCGCCCCGCGCAGGGACCGGTGGAGGGCGAACAGCGACATCGCGTTCGTCAGCGCGATCGTCGTCGCGGGGGCCCGGTCCAGGGGGACGTCGTCGACGCCGAGCTCGGCGAGCAGGTCGGCGAACAGGGTCGCGTGCATGCGCTCGACCCGCCCGGCGCCGTACTCGTCGTGCTGCACGGTGACGACGGCGGCCTTGGCCTGGCCCTCGAGCCGCCCGACGACGAACGCCTGCGGGTCGGCCTCCCGCAGGTGGTAGACGGACCGGTGGGTCGCGTACTCGCGCAGCTGCTCCAGGGTCCCGGCCTCGGAGCTGAGGTGCCACGACGGGCCGGTGCCGCGGACCGGCTCCAGCAGCAGCGGGGCGAGGGCGGCCTCGACGTCGTCGCTGCCGGAGGTCGCGGCGCGCAGGGCGGCCAGGAACGGGGCCTCGAGCCGGGCCCGCAGGCGGAGCAGGTCGGGGTCCCACTCGAGGTCGTCGTCGACGCCGGGGAGGGCCCGGTAGTGGAGCTCGTAGAGCAGGTGCAGGGCCAGCTGCAGGTCCTCGCCGAAGGGGTCGGCGGGCACGGGCAGCGAGGTCGTCAGGCGGCCGCCGGTCAGGGCCTCGAGGACGGCCTCGGACACCGGGCCGCGGGCCGTGGGCAGGGCCTGCAGGGCGGCGACGGTCATGCGTCCAGTGTCGGGCCGGCGAGCTCGGCCAGCACCTTCGCGACCCGTCGCTCGCGCGTCTCGGCGGTCTTCGCGCCGTCGACGGACAGCACGTGGCCGAGCTGCCGGCTGTAGGACAGGGCGTCGAAGGTCTCGCGCAGCGGACCTGTGAGCGCGGCGGCGAGGTCCTCCGGGACGTCGACCGTGCGGGGCGCGGTGTCGAGCTCGAGCGTCACCTCGACCTCGTCGCCGGCGGACAGCCCGCTCGCGGCGCGGTGCTCCGCCGACAGCGGCAGCAGGTAGCCGCCGCCGCGGGGCGCGACCGTGCTCCGGTAGACGTGGCCGGGCAGGGTCACGACGACGGCCGGCTTCTTGCCGCCGCCCAGCTGCTCGACGACCTCGGGCGGGACGCGCAGCCCGGTCGCCGTCTTGCCGTGCAGCTCGAGCACCGTGCGGAAGACGACGGTCACGCGTCCCCCTGCGCCTTGACCTCGATGCGGGTGGACGCCAGCGGGACGCCGACGGTGTGCCGACCGGCCGCCAGCTCCCCCTCGACCAGACGCCGCATCCGGGCCAGGCTGCGCCGCACGAACAGCACCTGCATGAAGCGCCCGAAGGTGGCCCAGCCGAACCGGACCACCGGGTTCGGGATCGCCTCGGACCGCACGTACCGGCAGACCCGGAACTGCACCTCGCCGGTCTCCAGCACCTTGACCACGCGGTAGCACATCTCACCGGCCTCGAGGTGTCCCGACAGGGTCCGGTAGCACCAGCCCCAGACGCGCAGGGTGTGCCCGTCCTCCTGGACGGTCTCGTCGACGACGGCCGAGACGCGCACGCCGAGCAGGAAGCGCAGGAACAGGAAGCGCCCCTGCAGCAGCATGTCGCGACCGGCCAGCTCGCTGTCCGGCAGGAACACGGCCCGGATGATCGAAGGGTCCGCGAACTCGTAGTCGCGCACCAGGGCGCAGGCCTTCTCCCAGGGCCCGCCCGCGACCGGGTCGCCCGGGGGCTCGGAGGGCAGGGCGCGGCAGTAGTCGTCGAAGGTCCAGCCGTCGTCGGTGCTGGGGTCGCCGTCGAGCTCGTAGTTGACGGGCACCTCGTGCAGGCGGGCCAGCTCGGCCTGCACGTCGAGGTGG
>JAOPWW010000229.1 GCA_025965495.1 Frankiales bacterium | reverse complement strand
CCGGGGCCGAGGGCCACGAGGCCGACGACGTCCTCGGGACGCTCAGCGCCCGGGAGACCGGCGCCGTCGACGTCGTCAGCGGGGACCGCGACATGTTCCAGCTCGTCCGGGACGAGGGACCTGTCCGCGTGCTCTACGCGGTGGAGAAGATGAAGCCGTACACGCCGGGCACGGTCGCCGCCAAGTACGGCATCCCCGGCACGTCCTACGCCGACTACGCCTGCCTGCGCGCCGACCCCAGCGACGGCCTGCCCGGGGTGAAGGGCGTCGGCGACAAGACGGCGGCGGCGCTGGTGACCCGGTTCGGCACGGTCGAGGGGATCGTGGCCGCGCTCGACGCCGGGGAGACCGACGGCTTCCCGGCCGGCGCCCGCGCCAAGCTCGAGGCCGCGCGCGACTACCTCGCGGTCGCCCCTGCCGTGACCCGTACGGTCCGCGACCTGCCCGTCCCGGTCCTGGACGACGCCCTCCCTCGCGCGCCCAAGGACCCCGAGCGGCTGCTCGCCCTGTCCGAGCGGTGGGGTCTCGACAGCGCCCTGAACCGGCTGCTCGCGGCGCTCGAGGTCGCGCACAGCGAGCTGTAGGACGGCTCAGGCCACGGAGCTGTAGGCCACCACGCCGCGCCGCACACCCTCGATCGCCTCGCGGCAGGTCTTGCGCAGCGCCGGGCGCTCGGTCGCCGCGACGTCCGCGACCTGTCCCAGCAGGTCGACGAGCTGCTTGCACCAGCGCACGAAGTCGCCGGCCGTCAGCTCGCCGCCGTCGGACCCGTCGTCGAGGACGTGCTCGAGGCGGGCGCCCCCGGCCCAGCGCCACGCGGCCCAGGCGAAGCCCGGGTCGGGCTCGCGCAGGAACGCCAGGCCGGCGTCGGCCTCGACCTGCGACAGTCGCTGCCACGTGCCGAACAGGTCCTCGACGGCGGCCTGGACGGCGCCGCCCGGGACCCGGGGCGAGCCCTCGTCGGTGCGCCGGCTCTCGTAGACCAGGGTGCTCACCACGGCGGCGAGCTCCGCGGCGGACAGCCCGTCCCAGGCGCCGCTGCGCACGGCCTCGACGACCAGCAGGTCGACCTCGCTGTAGACGCGGGCCAAGGAGCGGCCGGCGTCGGTGACCTCGTCGCCGTCGAGGTAGCCGAGGGTGTCGAGCAGGGCGCAGACCTTGTCGAAGGTGCGGGCGATGGAGCTGGTCTTGCCGGTGACCCGCCGTTCGAGCTGGTCGGTCTCGGCGCGCAGCCGGGTCCAGCGCTCGCCCCAGCGCAGGTGCGTCTCGCGGTCGTCGCAGCCGTGGACGGGGTGACGGCGCAGGGCGGCCCGCAGGGACAGGAGCTTCTCGTCGTCGGCGGCCGACGAGCGGCGCTTCTCCGGCTTGCCGGGACCGTCGATGCCCAGCGCCCGGATGGAAGACGCGACGTCGCGCCGGGCTTGGGGGGAGCGGGCGTTGAAGTCCCGCGGGAGGCGGACCCGGCCGACCGGCTCGACCGGTCCGGGGAAGTCGGCCGAACTGAGCCGCCCGCTCCAGCGGTCCTCGGTGACGACCAGGGGGTGCGACTCCCCCACCCCGACGCCGGGGTCGACGACGACGGCGAGCCCGCTGCGCCGCCCCTGCGGCACCCGGACGACGTCGCCGGGCTTGAGCCGCTCCAGGGACTCGGCCGCGGCGGCCCGGCGCTGGGACGCGCCCTGGCGGGACAGCTCGGTCTCGCGGTCCTTGACCGCCTTGCGCAGCCGGGCGTAGTCGACGGCGTCGCCGAGGTGGCAGGTCATCGCCTCGCGGTAGCCCTCGAGGGCCTCGAGGTTGCGGGCGACCTGGCGGGCGAGCCCCACCACGCTCTTGTCCGCCTGGAACTGGGCGAACGAGCTCTCCAGCAGCGCCCGGGCCTGCTCGCGCCCGACCGCACCGACGAGGTTGACGGCCATGTTGTAGCTGGGCCGGAAGCTGCTGCGCAGCGGGTACGTGCGGGTGCTGGCGAGGCCGGCCAGCTGGCGGGGGTCGAACCCCGGCTGCCACAGGACGACGGCGTGGCCCTCGACGTCGATCCCGCGGCGCCCGGCCCGGCCGGTGAGCTGCGTGTACTCGCCCGGTTGGAGGTCGGCGTGGGTCTCGCCGTTCCACTTCACGAGCTTCTCGAGCACGACGCTGCGGGCCGGCATGTTGATGCCCAGCGCCAGCGTCTCGGTGGCGAAGACCGCCTTCACCAGCCCCATCGTGAACAGCTCCTCGACGACCTCCTTGAAGGTCGGGAGCATCCCGGCGTGGTGGGCCGCGACCCCGCGCTCGAGCGCGTCGAGCCACTCCCAGTAGCCGAGCACCCGCAGGTCGTCGTCGGGCAGGTCCTTGGTGCGCTCCTCAACGTGGAGGCGGACCCGCTCGCGCTCCTCGGGGGTGTTGAGGCGCAGCCCGGACTGGACGCACTGCTGCACCGCCGCCGCGCAGCCGGCCCGGCTGAAGATGAACGTGATGGTCGGGAGCAGGCCGTCGCGGCCGAGGCGCTCGACGACGTCGGCCCGGCTCGGCACCGAGCGGCGCGGCGGCCGGCCGCGGTGGTCCTTGGGGCTGAACCGGGACTCCTCGCGGAAGATCCGCTCCAGGTCGCGGTTGACCTTGCCCTCACCGCCGGGCTCGAACAGGTCGTGCAGCCGTCCCCCGACCAGGACGTGCTGGCTCAGCGGCACCGGCCGGTGCTCCTCGACGACGACCTCGGTGTCGCCCCGGACCGTCACGAGCCAGTCGGCGAACTCCTCGGCGTTGCTCACCGTCGCCGACAGGGACACCAGCCGGACGACGTCGGGCAGGTGGATGATCACCTCATCCCAGACGACGCCCCGGGCCCGGTCGGCGAGGTAGTGGACCTCGTCCATCACGACGTGCGACAGGCCGCGCAGGGCGTCACTGCCCGCGTAGAGCATGTTGCGCAGGACCTCGGTGGTCATGACGACCACGGGCGCGTCTCCGTTGACGCTGTTGTCGCCGGTGAGCAGCCCGACCTGGTCGGCGCCGTAGCGCTCCACCAGGTCCTTGTGCTTCTGGTTCGACAGCGCCTTGATCGGCGTCGTGTAGAAGCACTTGCGGCCCTCGCGGAGCGCGAGGTGGACCGCGAACTCCCCCACGACGGTCTTGCCCGCGCCGGTGGGGGCGGCGACGAGCACGCCTCGGCCGTCCTCCAGGGCCTTGCACGCCGTCCGCTGGAAGGCGTCCAGGCCGAACGGGTACCCGGCCTCGAACGCCGTCAGAGCGGCGCCGCCCTGGCCGCGCCGGAAGGCCGCGTACCTCTCCGCCGGCGTCGGCGCGGGGTCCGTCTCAGCAGCCGAGGTCACCACGTCACGCTACGTGCCCCGGGCCGGTCCGCTCAGTCGGACGAGGTGGACAGCGGCGACGGCGTGTCGTCGTCCAGGTCCTCGAGGCCGGGGTCCTGGCCCCGACCTCGGCGGCGTTCCCGCAGGCGCGCGGCCAGGATGCACCCCTCGTACATGAGGCACAGGGGCAGCGCCATGAAGCAGAACGTGAAGGGGTCCTGCGAAGGGGTGATCACCGCGGCGACCGCGAAGATCGCCAGGATGGTGCCGCGTCGCGCACCCCGCATGGCGGTGCTGCTCAGGACGCCGACGAGGTGCAGGAACATCACGACGACGGGGAACTCGAAGGCGAAGCCGAACGCCAGGATGCACAGCGTGACGAAGGACAGGTAGTCCTTGACCGTGACGATCGTGCTGACGCCGTCGCCGCCGACGGACAGCAGGAACTCCAGCCCGCGGTCGATGGTGAAGTAGGCGAAGGTCGAGCCCACCGCGAACAGGACGAGCGAGGCCCCGAGGAAGCCGGCGGCGTACCGCCGCTCCTTGCGGTGCAGGGCCGGTGTGATGAAGGCACCGAGCTGGTAGAGCCACACGGGAGAGGCGACGAGCACGCCGCCGAGGAAGGCGACCCTCAGCCGGACCTTGAACTGGTCGAAGATCCCGATCGCGAACAGCTCACAGGACTTCCCGGACGGGAGCGTCTTGCAGTACGGCTCCTTGAGCAGGTCGTACGCCGGCTGCCAGAACACGAACACGACGACGACGCACACGAAGACCGCGAGCAGGCTCTTGCCCATCCGCGACCGCAGCTCGTAGAGGTGCTCGACCAGGCTCATCCTCCCGTCGGAGAGGGGGCCCGGCGCACGGGGCGTTCGCGCCACCTAGGGGCGGTCGGTCGCGCCGGGCTGGGCGTCGAGCGGCCGGCCGGTGACCGGGTCGAACCGTGCGAGGGGCTCGCCGGTCATCGGGTCGAAGCGCGCGACGGGCGGGGCAGCGTCGGTGCTGAGCGCCTTCGCGACCGGCTCGTCGTCGTGCAGGCCCTTGGTCTCGGCCTTGAGGATGCGAGCACTGCGGCCGAGGGAGCGCGCCATCTCCGGCAGCCGCTTCGCGCCGAAGAGAAGGATGATGACGACGGCGATGATCAGGAGCTCGGGGGTACCTGGCACGGTCTTTCCTCCTCGAGGCGCCGCGAGACGGGGCGCGTGGGCGTCAGCGTACGCGTGACCTGCGGTCCGAGCCTGCCGGTCGACGGTGCGCCGCCAGGACGGTCTGCGAGGCCGGTGCGGCGTCGCGGGCAGCGCCCTGCGCCTGCAGCCGGACGAGCTCGTCGGTCCGGCTGGTCACGGCCTCGCCGGCCGCACCGACCTGCCGGGTCAGCGCCTTGACCGCTCGCCACAGCGTGAGCCCGCACAGGGCGAGGACCACGAGCGCGAGGACGGCGAGCAGGACGTCGACCAGCAGCCAGATCACCCCCGCAGGCTAGCGACCTGCGGGCAGGGGCGGAGCCTCAGGCGGTGGGGGCGGTCTCGCTGGCGATGGCCGCGAGCAGGTCGCCGGTGCCGAGCTGCAGGGCGAAGTCGAGCAGGTCGTCGTAGGTGAGGACCGGGCCGGTGTGCGGCTCGAGCGCCTCGGCCGGCAGGTCCCAGACCTGGGCGGGGACGCCGCCGCTGACCAGCAGCGAGACGACGTGGTCGTCGGCGGGCTTGCGCACCTCCTCGCTGCACGTCGTGCAGTGGAAGGCGTAGTACGACAGGGGGGCGTGGCTGCAGACCATGAGCGCGACGTCGGCCGGGGTGAGCTCGACCTCGCCGCAGGTGGGGCAGGACGCCTTGATCGTGGTCATGGCCGACGGTCCTCTCGGGCTGGGTGCCGCGCAGCCGCCGGGAGCGGCGACACTCCGACCTTCGGCAGGCCCGCCGCATTGCTTGACCGCACCCACCCGGCAACGGCTCGCAAGGACTACGGCGCCGCGCAGACGGCGCTACGGGCCGTACGCCGACAGGGCCGCGCGAGCGTCGTCGCGGACCTGCGTCGCCAGGGTGGCCGGGGCGAGGACCCGTCCCTGCGCCCCGAGCCGGAGCGCCAGGCGCCGCACCCACTCCGTGGCCGGCGTGCGCAGCCCGACGACGAGCTCGCCGTCCTCGCCCTGCTCGACCGTCTCGCAGGGGTGGTAGTCGGCGACCCAGTGGGCCCCGGGCCGCAGGGCGAGCGTGACGAGGGTGTGCTCGGGCGAGGGCTGGAACAGCCCCTCGGACAGGTCGCGCTGCTCCGCGGCGGCCGGCGGCGCGGCAGGCGCCTCGAGGACCTGCGCCCCCTCGACCCGGTCGAGCCGGAACAGGCGCACCCCCTCGGCCCGCCGGCACCACGCCTCCAGGTAGCTGCGGCCCTCGACGAGCAGCAGCCGCATCGGGTCGACGTCGCGCTCGGTCGTCTCGTCGCGGGCGGCCACGTGGTAGCTCAGGTGCAGCAGGCGGCCGCGGTCCAGGGCGTCCTGCACCACCGGCAGGACCGCCGCCTCGTCGGCCAGCGCGACCTCCACCCGGTCGGCGCTTCGCGCAGCCGCCCCCGCGACCCGCTCGACCTTGGCCAGGACCCGGTCGACGGCGTCGCGCTCGTCCAGGCCCGGCGTCTCGGCGAGCGCACGCAGCGCGACGACGAGGGCGAGCGCCTCGTCGACCGTGAGCCGCAGCGGCCGGGTCACGCCGGCCGGCTCGAACAGGGTGACGGTGTCGCCCGAGAGCTCCAGGTCGATGAGGTCGCCCGGACCGTGGCCGGGCAGGCCGCAGACCCAGAGCAGGTCGAGGTCGGCCCGCAGCCGCTTCTCGCTGACGCCGAAGACCTCCGCGACCTCCGCGACGTGCGCTCCGGGACGGGCGAGCAGGTAGGGCACCAGCGCCAGCAGCCGCGGCAGGTGGGCCTGCGACCCGCTCACGCGTCCACCAGCGCACGGAGGCGGCGCACGACGGCGTCGCGCGCGTCCTGCGGGGACAGCACCAGCGCGTCCGCGCCGTAGCCCGTGACGCGGTCGGCGAAGCGCTCGGGGTCGCTGTAGCCGACCTCGACGACGTCCCAGCCCTCGCCGTCCGGCGTCGTGGCCGTCGCCTCCCGGCGCAGCGCCCAGCCGGCGCCCGCACGGAGCCGGACGCGAGCGGTCGTGACCGGGGCGTCGGCGGCGGTCCGGGCCACGAGCGCCCGCAGGTCGACCCCGTCCGGCACGACGACGGCCCCCGGCTCCCCGACGGCGGCCACGGTGCCGACGACGCGGGAGAGCCGGAAGACCCGCTCCTGCCCCCGCACCCGGTCGTGGCCGACGAGGTACCAGCGGCCCCGCCACGACACGACGCCCCAGGGCTCGACCTCGCGGTCCTCGGGCGCGGTGCGCCCCATCGCCCGGTAGCCGAAGCGCACCACCTGCCGGTCCCGGACGGCCTGCAGGCACGGCTCGAACGCCGGCTCGCTGGCCCCGACCCGGGGCTCGAGCGCGCCGCTGGCCTCGGGCGCGTCGACGCCGGCCGCACGGATCTTCAGCAGCGCGCTCCCGGTGGCGCCGGCCAACGGGGCGGACTGCCACAGGCGGGCCGCCAGCCCGAGCGCCGCGGCCTCGTCCGGCTCGAGGACCAGCTCGGGCAGCTCGTAGTCGCGGCGGGCGATCCGGTACCCCGGCTCGTCGTCGAAGGCCGCCGTGAGGCTGCCGGTCTCGAGCGGGATGCCCAGCTCGCGCAGCTCGGCCTTGTCCCGCTCGAACATCCGGCGGAACGCCTCCTCGGTGGGGCCGTCCTCGGTGTAGCCCGGGACGGCCTCGCGGATCTCCTGCACCGACAGGTAGCGGCGGGTCGCGAGCAGGCAGATGACGAGGTTGAGCAGCCTCTCGGTCTTCTTGGCGGCCATCGCCGCGAGGCTAGCCTGCGCGCGTGGTCCGCCCCGGCACGCCGCCGCCGCCCCGATGACCGAGGAC
This sequence comes from Frankiales bacterium, assembly GCA_025965495.1. Lineage (GTDB taxonomy): Bacteria > Actinomycetota > Actinomycetes > Mycobacteriales > SCTD01 > RYN-122. The sequence goes on along the minus strand of JAOPWW010000229.1, from coordinate 5,023 downwards.
GTCGCTCTCCCGGCGCGGTCCACCCGCCGGCTCGCCCTGGGGCTCGTCGCCCGCATGACGCCGGCCATGCTCGGCAGCAACGCGCTGGGGGCCGGCGTCGTCTACGTCTACCTCGCCCACCTCGTCCCCGACCCGCCGGGCGGCGACCGCCTCGGGACGGCGAACCTCGTCGTGTTCCTGTCCTACGTCGGGAGCGCGCTGCTGCTCGGGACCGGCGGCAGCGTCCTGCTGGTCCGCCGGCTGCTGCGCTGGCTGCGGCGCGACCACGACATCGGCGACCGCGACCGCCACGTGACCCTCGCTCTCCCCGGCCGGCTCGTGCGCCTCTACGGCGCGCTGTGGGGGGTCGCCGTGCTGCTGTTCGCCGGCCTGAACCTCGGTGCGTCGTTCCTCGCCGCGCTGCAGGTCGCGGTCACCACCACCCTCGGCGGCCTCACCACCTGCGCGCTCTGCTACCTGCTGGCCGAGCGCGCGGTCCGGCCGCTCGTGCAGGAGGCGATGCGCGGCACCACCGCGCCGCCCCCGGTCCTGCTCGGGACCCAGCGCCGCCTGCTGCTCGCCTGGGCGCTCGGCAGCGGCGTCCCCCTGACCGGGATCCTGTCCGGGCTGGTCGTGGTCCGCGGCGAGGCGGGGCGGATCGGCCCCGGCGCGGTGGGCTTCCTGGCCGTGCTGGGGCTCGTCGTCGGGGGCGTCCTCACGCTGTTCGCCGCGCGGTCGGTCGTCGATCCGGTGCAGTCGGTGACCCGGGCCCTGCGCGACGTCGGCGCCGGCCGCCTCGGGACCCAGGTGCCGGTCTACGACGCCTCGGAGGTCGGGCAGCTCCAGAGCGGCTTCAACGCGATGGTCGGCGGGCTCCGCGAGCGCGAGCGCCTCCGCGACCTGTTCGGCCGCCAGGTCGGCAGCGACGTCGCCCGCCTCGCCCTCGAGCAGGGCGTGCGGCTCGGTGGCGAGCGGCGCGACGTGGCGGTCCTGTTCGTCGACGTCGTCGGGTCGACAGCGCTCGCGCAGGAGCTCGGCCCGGAGGAGGTCGTCGCCCGGCTGAACGCCTTCTTCGGCGTCGTCGTCGACGTCGTCACCGCCCACCACGGCTGGGTGAACAAGTTCGAGGGCGACGCCGCGCTGTGCGTGTTCGGCGCCCCGGCCGACCTTCCCGACGCCGCCGCGTGCGCCCTGTCCGCTGCGCGCGAGCTCGTCCGCCGGCTCGAGCCCCTGCCGCTGTCGGCCGCGGTCGGCGTCAGCGCCGGGCCCGTCGTCGCGGGGCACGTCGGGGCCGAGAGCCGGTTCGAGTACACGGTCGTGGGCGACCCGGTCAACGCCGCGGCCCGCCTGACCGAGCTGGCCAAGGCCGTCCCGGGGCGGGTGCTGGCCGACCTCGACGTCGTCGAGGCGACGACGACGCAGGAGCAGCAGTGCTGGGAGCCGGGCGACGTCGTCGTCCTGCGCGGACGGTCGACGCCGACCCGGCTCGCCGTGCCGAGGGGCTAGTCGGACCGGGTCAGACCCGGCCGACCGTGTAGCTGCTCGTCCAGATGCTGCGCAGGCTGACCGTCCCGCCGGCGTGGGGCGCGTCCCACATCTTGCCGTCGCCGGCGTAGATGCCGACGTGGTCGCTGCCGCCCTGGATGAACACGAGGTCGCCGGGGCGGGCCGCGCTCTTGCTGACGCGGCGCGTGCGGGACTCCTGCGCGGCGGCGCTGTGCGGCAGGCTCACGCCGCGGGCCTTGGCGTAGACGTAGCGCGTGAAGCCGCTGCAGTCGAAGGCGTTCGGGCCGGTCGCGCCGTAGCGGTAGGGGGCCCCGCGGTGCCGGGCGGCCTCGGCGACGACCCCGTTGCCGCTGGTGGTGCGCGCGGACGGCTGCCGGACGTCGACGACGACGGTGTCGCTGGTGTCGGCGGTGCGCACGTCGGAGCCGCGGTAGTGGGCGCGGACGCGGGTGTCCTTGGTGACGGGGAACGCCGTGCGTGCCATCCCGCTGCTGTCGGTCCTGGCGCGGCGCACGGTGCGCCACCCGGTGCCCTCGGGGATCTGGACGTCGACGACGCCGCCGGACACGTAGGCGGTGCCGGCGAGGAGCCGGACGGTGACCGCGGCGCTGCCGCCGGCGGGGACGGAGCCACCGGGGCCGGAGACCCGGACCGTCGACTCCTGCCGCTCCTGCGCGGAGGCGGGTGAGGACGTCAGGAGCGGGAGGACCACGCCGCCCAGCGCCGTCGTGACGGCGAGGCGGGCGGGCAGGCGGGAGGGACGGGCGTGCTTGGGCATGGCGGTGCTGGCCTCTCGCGACGCCTGCGGGGTGAGCTGTCGGGCTCGGGCTGGAGAGTGCCCGGCGCTCAGGTGCGAGCGCTTCGCCCCGAGGGCTGCTGACGGTCCAGCAGCCCGGAGAGACCTGGGTCCCCCGCTCCCGCCCAGGAGTGGAGCGCCTTGTGGGAGACCAGGGGCGGGACTCGGCGGTCTGGTCGGCGCGGTGGGACCACTGTGCAGGACGCGAAACCGGACAGACCGCCCTGACGCGCGTGAACAACGCCATGCTCCGTGGAGGACGACCGACGGGCTGCTGCGTCGTCCGCGAGGCAGGACCGGTCCGCCGCGGGCGCGCGCCGGCCGGGAGCCGGGCGGCGTCGTCCTGCGCGGTCGCCGGCCGTCGTGCGGACCTAGGGGGTGGGGACGGTCCGGCGAGCAGGGGCGGACACGGCGGTGAGGCCGTAGAGCTCGGAAGCGGCCTGCAGGCCGACGAGCGCGAGCACCAGGAGGTGCTGCCGTCCGGTGGCGGCCAGGACGAGTGCGACGACGAGGACGAGCACGAAGCGCACCAGGGCGAGACCGCGGGCGGTGTCGAGGGCGGCGGCGGGCAGGCTGCGCGTGAGCAGGGCCAGCGCGGCCGCCAGCAGGAGCAGGGCGCCCACCCCGGACGACGCCCCGAGCAGCACGAACGGGGGCGTCCGCTCCACGTGTCCGTGCACCCCGACCGCGAGCCCCACGAGTCCGAGGTCCAGCAGCGCGAGCGCCAGCAGGGCGGCAGCCGGGAGGGCGGGCGAGGTCCGGGGGGTGCTCACCGGCGCTGGGCCCGCGACCACGTGCCGCTGCGCCCGCAGCGCAGGCGGGCCAGGGGGCGTCGCGCACCCGTCCGGGTCGCGACGGAGGGGGACACCGTCACCACGACGTCCTCCTGCAGCTCGTGGAGGGGCTGCACCAGCACGTCGCTCACCTCGCTCCTCCGGGTCGGCGCGACACCAGCCAAGGCTGCCCGACGGCTCGTCGGTCTGTCCACAGCCGGCCGGGAGCGTCAGCCGGCGGCCTGCAGCGTGCGACAGGGGTGCGGCTCGCCGCAGGTGCTGCAGCGCCAGCCGCCCAGGCGCCGCTGCACGGGGCGGTGCGCGGCGCGGACCGCCCAGAGCCGGAGCGACAGCTCGCGGACGCGCTCGAGGGCGTCGTCGAGGGAGGGGTCGGTCAGCAGCGCCGAGGTCCGGGTCATGCCCGGACGGTAGGCAGACCGGAGGGCGACGTCGAGCGGCCCTGTGACCGCCGCGGTGCCTCCGGAGGGGGCGCTCCGGCGCGCCCCTGTGCGCCGGGTGTGCGACGACCTGTGACTTCCGTGGCCTGCGGTGCCGACCTCGCTGGTCAGGCTCTCCACAGGCTGTGGACAGCAGACAGGCCCCGCACCGGTCGGGTGCGGGGCCTGGGACGCGCTGCTAGCGGACGCCGACCAGGTCGACGACGAACACCAGGGTCTCCCCCGGCTTGATGTCGCTGCCCGCGCCGCGCTGGCCGTAGCCGAGCTGGGACGGGATGGTCAGGCGACGGCGACCGCCGACGCGCATGCCCTTGACGCCGAGGTCCCAGCCCTGGATGACCATGCCGGCGCCCAGCTGGAAGCTGAACGGCTGGCCGCGGTCCCAGGAGGCGTCGAACTGCTTGCCGGTGGACCAGGAGTGGCCGACGTACTGCATGGAGCAGGTCGTGCCGTCGACGGCCTCGTTGCCGGTGCCGACCTCGAGGTCCTCGATCTGCAGGTCGGTGGGCGGGGGCCCGTCGGGGATGGTGACGGAGGGCTTGGTGGCAGCCATGGTGGTCCTCTCTCGGGCTACATGCTCGCGATGAGCTTGTCCACGCGGTCGTCGACCGCGCGGAAGGGGTCCTTGCACAGCACGGTGCGCTGCGCCTGGTCGTTCAGCTTGAGGTGCACCCAGTCGACGGTGAAGTCGCGGCGCTTCTCCTGTGCCCGCTTGATGAACTCGCCGCGCAGCTTCGCGCGGGTCGTCTGCGGCGGGACGCTCTTGGCCTCGAACACGGCGAGGTCGGTGGTCGCGCGGGCGACCTTGCCGCGGTTCTGCAGCAGGTAGAACAGGCCGCGGTCGCGGTTGATGTCGTGGTAGGCGAGGTCGAGCTGCGCGACGCGAGGGCTGGACAGCTCCAGGCCGTGCTTGCCCCGGTAGCGCTCGATCAGCTGGTACTTGGTCACCCAGTCGATCTCGCGGTCGACCAGCGACAGGTCACCGGTCTCGACCGCCGTCAGGGTGCGGCCCCACAGGTCCAGGACGCGCAGCACGGTCGCGTCGCCGCCGCGCTTGTCGATGAAGTCGACCGCCTTGGTGTGGTACTCGCGCTGGATGTCCAGCGCGCTGGCCTCCCGGCCGTTCGCGAGCTTGACCGTCCGCCGGCCGGTGATGTCGTGGCTGATCTCGCGGATCGCCCGGATCGGGTTCTCCAGCGACAGGTCCTTGAGCACCACGCCGGCCTCGATCATCCGCAGCACCAGGTCGGTGGCGCCGACCTTGAGCAGCGTCGTCGCCTCGTTCATGTTGCTGTCGCCCACGATGACGTGCAGGCGGCGGAAGCGCTCGGCGTCGGCGTGGGGCTCGTCGCGGGTGTTGATGATGGGGCGGCTGCGGGTGGTGGCGCTGCTGACGCCCTCCCAGATGTGCTCGGCGCGCTGGCTCACGCAGAACACGGCACCGCGCGGCGTCTGCAGGACCTTGCCCGCGCCGACGACGATCTGCCGGCTCACCAGGAACGGGATGAGGA
>JAOPWW010000227.1 GCA_025965495.1 Frankiales bacterium | reverse complement strand
CGCCGGAGAGCCCTCCGGTGCTCGCGAACACCGCGACCATGAGCGCGAGGCCGGCCCCGTTGACGCCGAAGCTCATGAGGCGGGCAGTCGAGCGCTTGTCGGCGCCCTCCTGACGCACCAGGTCGAGCACGGCGCGCTGCCAGTCCTGGACCTCGTCGCGGGCGGCGTCGGCGAACTGCGGCGTCGCCCGCTCGAGCTCGCGGCGCTGCTCGCGCACCAGCGCGTCCCCGCCCGGCAGGCCCCGCCAGGCCTGGACCGTCCGCTCGGCTGCAGTGTCGGCGGCGCTGCGCAGCAGGTGCTCGACGCTGGACTCCAGCGCCCCCTGCAGGCCCGCCTCGGGGGTCGGCCGTCCCGTGACGAGGCTGGTCAACCGGTCGCGCAACCGCCCCACCCCGCTCTGGATCCCGCGCATGACCTCGCCCGTGCCGACGAACTCCTGCCACCGGGCGAGCACCTCGCCGCGCAGCAGGCTGCCGCCGCTGACCCCGGCGTCGACGTCGTGCGCGCCGGCGGCGTAGGACACCTCGACGGCGGTCCGCAGGGCGTCGGCCGCCTGCTCCTGCTGCTCGACGCCGGCCACCAGGTCGGCGACCCGGCCGTCGAGGCTGTCCAGCGCCCCCGCGAGGGTCTGCCGGACGACGGCGCTGCGGGCCTCCTTGTCGGCGGCGAGGCTGTGCAGCCACGCGCGCACCGGCGCCACCTGCTCGTCGGGCAGGGCGCCCTGCTCCAGCGGCCGCTCCTCGACGACGAACATCCGGGCGCTGGGCAGCCGCGCCTCGACGAGCATCTGCTGCAGGTCGGCGCTGACCTCGGCGCTCGCCTCGGGAGGCACGCGGTCGAGGACGACGGCCAGGGCGGTGGCCCGCTCCTGCGCGGTGCGCAGCAGGTCCCACGGAACGGCATCGGCGTAGCGGGCGGCGGTCGTGACGAACAGCCAGAGGTCGGCGGCGGCGAGCAGCTGGCCGGCGAGGTCGCGGTTGGCCTCCACGACGCTGTCGACGTCGGGGGCGTCGAGCAGGGCCAGGCCGGCCGGGAAGGCGTCGAGGGCGACGAGCCGGACCCCGCCGAGCCCGGCGTCGCCGCCGGTGGTCCGCGCGAGGCCCGGCAGGACGCGGTCGCCCTCGAAGAAGGCCCTGTCGGCGGTGGCGCAGACCAGGACGGGGCTGCGGGTGGTGGGGCGCAGGACGCCCGCGGTCGTGACGGGCTGACCGACCAGGCTGTTCACCAGCGTCGACTTGCCCGCGCCGGTCGATCCGCCGACGACGGCGAGCAGGGGGGCATCGAGGTCGCGCAGCCGCGGGAGCAGGTAGTCGTCGACCTGCTCCACCACGCTCTTCGCGCTGCGCCGGGCCTTCTCGGCCGGCTCGGTGGACAGGTCGAAGCGGGTGCGGGCGACCCGGTCGCGCAGGGTCTGGAGCGCGAGGGCCAGCGGGCTGGCCGCCGGGGCGTCCGGGTCGGTGCCCGTCCCCGACGGACCAGCGGCGGGGTCGTCGACGGACCGGGTGGCGGCCCCCGTGGAGGGGCCAGCGGCGGGGGTCGGCTCGTCCTTGCGCAGGCTGAGGAGGTGCTCGCGGAGGATCTCGTCGGGGTCGGGCACGCCGCAGACCTTCCCACCCACGCGCCCGTCATCCGGTTCGCCGGACAACCAGCGCGCCGGTCACCCGCCCCGGTGTCACTCCTCCTCGCCCCCGTCCGCCGCGAGCTCGACACCCTCGGCCGTCAGCGCGTCGCGGACCACCCGGAACGCGAGCCCGGCGCCGTACCCCTTGCGGGCGAGCATCCCGACGAGCCGGCGGACCCGCGTGTCCCGGTCCAGTCCCGTCGTGGTGCGGAGCTTGCGGTCCACGAGCGACCGCGCCGCCGCGACCTCGTCGTCCGGGTCGAGCGTCGCCAGCGCCGAGGCGGCGGTCTGGTCGTCGACTCCGCGCCGCCGGAGCTCCTGGGCCAGCGCGCGGCCGGACAGGCCCTTGCCGGCGCTGCGCCGGGTGACCCAGGTCTGCGCGAACAGGGCGTCGTCGATGAGGCCCACCTCGGTGAACCGGTCGAGCACCTGGGCGGCAGCCTCCGGCGGCACCCCGCGGTGGTCGAGCGCCGTGGCGAGCTCGGCCCGGGTCCGCGCCGTGTAGGACAGCTGGTCGAGGCACACCTGCCGGGCGACCTCGACGGCGTCCTCGTCCTCGGTGAGGTCGCGCGGTGCCCGCTGGGACACGGTGCGCCGCCCGACGGTCCCGGCTGCCCGCCTGCGCGCGGGAGCCGGCGCCGCGACGGGGGTCGTCCCCGGCTCGGCCGACCCGTCGTCCATCCGCGCCGCACGACGACTGCGCCGCCGAGAGCGGCCCGGGCCGCCGGTCCCAGCGTCACGGGCCCCCGGGTCCTGCGACGAGGAGGACCCGGACGGCGTGTCGGGCTGCGTGGTCGGGCCGACCCAGGGGCTGGCCGCCCAGTCGAGCGCCGCGTCCGGTCGCGGCTCCACGCCGACTAGAGGTCGACCGGGACCGGCGCGACGGCCTCGGCGTCGAGGACCGCACCGATGCCGAGCTTCTCCTTGATGCGCTTCTCGATCTCGTCGGCGAGGTCGGGGTTGTCGCGCAGGAAGGCGCGGGCGTTCTCCTTGCCCTGGCCGAGCTGGTCGCCCTCGTAGGTGTACCAAGCGCCGGACTTGCGCACGAAGCCGTGCTCGACGCCCAAGTCGACGAGCGAGCCCTCGCGGCTGATGCCGACGCCGTAGATGATGTCGAACTCGGCCTGCTTGAAGGGCGGGGCCATCTTGTTCTTGACGATCTTGGCGCGGGTCCGGTTGCCGACCGCGTCGGTGCCGTCCTTGAGCGTCTCGATGCGGCGGACGTAGATGCGGACCGACGCGTAGAACTTGAGCGCCTTGCCACCGGTCGTCGTCTCCGGCGAACCGAACATGACGCCGATCTTCTCGCGGAGCTGGTTGATGAAGATCATCGTGGTGTTGGTGTTGCTCAGCGCGCCGGCGATCTTCCGCAGGGCCTGGGAC
>JAOPWW010000219.1 GCA_025965495.1 Frankiales bacterium | reverse complement strand
GAAGCCGTGGCTCACCCAGACGGCCGAGAAGCTGCTCGACCCGCTGATCGGCAAGAGCCTGGTCGTGTACCTCCGCAAGCCGGCAGCGCTCCGTGCCGCTGCGTGACCTCCCGGGGCTGCTGACCGCGGCCCAGCTCGACCAGACCGTCGCTGCCATCGCCGCCGCGCAGCAGCCGTGCGGCTCGCTGCCCTGGCCGGACGGGCACACGGACGCCTGGGACCACGTCGAGTGCGCCATGGCGCTGCTGCTCGGTGGCCGCCAGGAGCAGGCGCGGGCCGGCTACCGCTGGCTGCAGGACACGCAGGCGCCGGACGGCACCTGGGCGACCTCCTACGACCAGACGACCGTGCTGGACCCCATGGTCGACACCAACCAGGTCGCCTACGTGGCCGTCGGCGTGTGGCAGTGGTGGGACCTCACCGGCGACCGCCCGTTCGTGCACGAGCTCTGGCCGACCGTGCGCAAGGCGCTGGACCACGTCGTCGGGATGCAGAGCCCGGGCGGGGCGGTCTGGTGGGCGCGCGAGGACGGCGTCGTGCGGCGCGAGTGCCTGCTCACCGGCTCGAGCTCGATGTACCAGTCGCTGCGGGCCGGCATCGCGCTCGCGGAGCTGGTGGGGGAGCCGCAGCCGGAGTGGGAGCTCGCGGCCGGGCAGCTGCAGCACGCCGTGGCGCACCACCCCGAGGCGTTCCTCGACAAGAGCCGCTTCTCGATGGACTGGTACTACCCGGTGCTCGGCGGCTGCGTCCGTGGCGACGCCGGCCTCGCGCTGCTGGCCTCCCGCTGGGACGAGTTCGTGGTCCAGGACGTGGGCTGCCGCTGCGTGAGCGACCGCCCCTGGGTCACCGGTGCCGAGACGGCCGAGCTCGCCCTGTCGCTGCTGTGCCTGGGCGACGACGCCCGCGCTCGGACGCTGCTCACCAACGTGCAGCACCTGCGCGAGGACGACGGCTCCTACTGGACCGGCCTGGTCTTCGACGAGGGCGTGCGCTGGCCCGGGGAGCGCTCCAGCTGGACCAGCGCCGCGATGGTGCTGGCAGCCGACGCGCTCTCCGGCGGGCCGTCACTGCGGCTGTTCCGCGGTGACGACTTGCCCACTGGTGTGCTGCTGGAGGCCTGCGACCAGGACGCCTGCACCGCGGCGGTGTAGGGGGTGCCCGGCGCGGCGGACTAGCCCGGGTCGGGCGCCGAGGACCGGAGCAGCTCGGCTCCCAGCGGCGTGCGGGACCAGCAGTCGGTCCGCTCGAACCGGCGCGACGTCACCAGCCCCCGCTCGAGCAGCAGTTCGGCGGTGTCGGCGTCGTCGCCGGTGAGCTCGCGGAGCTCGGCCCGGGACGACCCGGGGTGACCGGCGACCGCGCGCAGGAGCCGGACTGCGGCGTCCGGCAGGACGTCCGCGTCGGGCTCGAGCCGGGCCAGACCCGCGCGCACGACGTCAGCGAGGTCGCCGCGGACCACCGGCGCGAGCGCCCGGAGCGCGTCGACGTCGCCGTCGAGCAGCGCCGCGGCGACCCGTTCCGCGGACGTCACGGAGCGGTGAGGACCCGCAGGCTGCCCGTCGTGCTGACCGGCGTGAAGCCCTCCTCGACCGCCCGGCACCAGACGTTGTACGGCGGTCGGCCGCCGTCCTCGGGACGCTCGAAGACGTCGTGGATCACCAGCGTCCCGCCCGGGACGAGGTGCTTGGCGAAGGCGGCGTAGTCGTGCTGCGCCACCTCCTCGGTGTGGTTGCCGTCGAGGAACAGGAACGTCAGGGGAGTGCTCCACCAGGTCGCGACCTGCTGCGTCGTGGCCGCCAGCACGCTCACGACGTCGTCGAGGCCGGCGTCCCAGAGCGCGTGCCGCAGCGAGGGCAGGGTCTCCAGCCGGCCGGTGTGCGGGTCGACCAGGGAGGTGTCGTGCCACTCCCAGCCCGGCTGGTTCTCCTCCGACCCCCGGTGGTGGTCGAGCGTGACGACCTGTGCGCCGACGGTCCGGGCGGCAGCGCCGAGGTGCACGGTCGACTTGCCGCAGTAGGTGCCGACCTCCAGCCAGGTGCCGGGCTGAGCGGCGACGGCAGCGTCGTGCAGGGCGTCGCCCTCGTCGACGGGCAGGAAGCCCTTGGTGGCGGCGGCGACGTCGGCGAAGGGGGAGGGGAGCGGCACGGCGCCAGTCTGCCGGAAGGCGTCGGGACTGTCGGACACCGGCGCTACGGTGCGCCCTCGAGCAAGATCACCCGATGACCGAGGAGCCCCCGTGTCCACCGCCCTGAACCCCTACCTGACCTTCCCCGGCAACGCGAAGGAGGCGATGGAGACCTACGCCCGCGTCTTCGGGGGCGAGCTTTCGCTCTCCACCTTCGGGCAGTTCGGTGCCGAGGGCATGCCGGCCGACGGGGTCATGCACGCCTCCCTCCCGACGCCGGCCGGGACCCTCATGGCCTCCGACGCAGCACCCGGGCAGGGCGAGTTCGTCCGCGGCAACGGCGTGACCCTCAGCCTGTCCGGCGACGACGAGACCGCCCTGCGGGGCTGGTTCGAGGCGCTGGCCGAGGGTGGCACCGTCACGATGCCGCTCGAGAAGCAGGTCTGGGGCGACGTCTACGGGCAGCTGACCGACCGGTTCGGCGTCGCCTGGATGGTCAACATCGTCGCGGCCTAGTCGCGCAGCTCCGCGTACCCGATCTCCAGGGTCGCCGGACCCCGCAGGACCCGGTTCTCCCGGTA
>JAOPWW010000202.1 GCA_025965495.1 Frankiales bacterium | reverse complement strand
CCCAGGCGCTGCTCGAGCGGGCCGAGCCGGTCGAGCACCGGGGCGGCCGTCGCGAGCTCGTCGAGGCGGCCGCCGATCCGGCCGACGGCGGCCTCGAGGGCGTCGGGAGCGACGACGGGCCGGCCGGCGAGGGCCTCGAGCCGCTCGAGCCGGCCGCTGACGGCCTCGACGACGCTGTCGCGGCTGCGGGACAGCTCGGCGGCGCCGGGCAGGGCCTCGACCCGGGTCCGGAGCGCCTCGAGGTCGGGGCGCAGGGCGTCGGCGTCGTTGCGTCCGGCGAGGTCGTCGAGCGCGGCTCGGACGTCGGCCAGCGGGGCGAGCCGGTCCGAGAGCCCGGCGACGTCCTGCTGCACGGCGGCGAGCGCGTCGGGGAAGCCGCCGAGCAGCGCGACGGAGGCCTCGAGCTGGCCGAGGGTGCGGCTGGAGGCCTCGACCTCCTCGGCCAGGGACGCCAGCCGCAGGGCGGTCGCCTCGCCGCCCTGCCCGCTGCTGGCCGCGAGACCGGCCTGCTCGTCGACCCGCCGGCCGAGGGCCTCCAGGCGGGTGCCGAGCGACGCGGTCGAGGTGCGCAGGTCGCCGGCGAGGCTCGCGAGGTCGGCGGCGACCCGCTCGACGCCGGCACCGGACGCGGTCCGGGAGACGGCCTCGGACAGCGCACCGACCTGCCCGCGAAGGTCCTGCAGGACGCTGCTGACGGCCCGCTGCTCCTGGACCTGCTCGTCGACGGCCTTGGACAGCAGGGCGCGCATCCGCTCCGAGACGGGGCCCGAGCCGGGCGCGGCGACGAGGCCGGGGACGTCGGACGGGCCGGCCGGACCGGACGTGGGGTCGGTCACGGGAGGTCCTCCTGGGACGGGACGGGGTGGGTCAGGACGGGCGGGTGCACCGGGGCGGGGTCAGGCGCCCAGGGCGGGACGAGTGTGCTGCACCGGGCGCACCGGCCCGGGGAGGCCGGCCTCAGCGGGAGGCGCGGCGCTCGGCGAGCTCGTCGAGCATGCCCAGGAACGCCCGGGCGACGACGTCGGGGGTCTCCATCTGCGCGACGTGGCCGACGCCCGGGAGCATCAGCAGCCGGGCGTCCGGGAACGTCCGGAGCGCCTTGGGCGCCAGCGCGGGGTCGACGAGGCGGTCGCGGTCGCCCCAGACCAGCAGGGTCGGCGTCCGGACCGTGGCGGCCTGGGCCCACAGGCCCTTGCTGCCCCGCTGCAGGTAGCTGCCGACGAGCCCGCGCAGCGAGAGCATGAAGGCGTCCTGCGCGTGCGGGAGCCCGTTGCGCCGCGCGACCTCCTCGGCCGCCTCGACCAGCCGGGCCGGGTGGACCTTCGTCGGGTCGCCGTAGCAGAGCTGGAGCACCGCCTTCGCGCGCGCCTCCGGGCTCTGCTCGGCCAGCTTGCGGGCCGCGAGCGAGGAGACGCCGGGCAGCAGGAGCAGGGGCAGCCGGGGGTCGCTGCCCTTCTGGCGCTTGAGGTTCGGCAGCGCCGGCGACACCAGCGTCAGCGTCTTCACCAGGTCGGGCCGCCACGCGGCGACCCGGGTGGAGACCGCGCCGCCGAGGGAGTTGCCGAACAGGTGGACCGGGCCGCGGCCCTGCCGGTCGAGCAGGTCGACGACGGCCCGGGCGTGGACCGAGACCCGGTAGCGCCCGGCCGCGGGAGGCGGCGAGTGCCCGAAGCCGGGCAGGTCGACGGCCTCGCCGTCGAGGCGGTCGGCGAGCAGGCCCATCAGGTCGGTCCAGTTCGTGGCGGCGCCCCCGAGGCCGTGGACGAACAGCGCCGGCTCGGCGCCGGTCCAGGGCGTCCGCCGGACGTACACCAGGCCGTCCATGTCGCCCGGCCACGGCGGGGCCACGCCCTGGTCGCCGACCGGCAGCTCCGCCAGGTCCCCCTCGTGCACCCGCACGCTCATGCCGTCTCCTCGCTGCTGCAGTCGTCCAGGCCCGGTCTCGTCGACCTGGGCCCAGGTCGTCCCGGACCCACGAGGTCAGGGCTCACGTCGTCCAGGGCTCGCGGGCGCCGGGCTCCAGCACCCGGCCCTGCCCGAGGAGCTCGGTCCCGGAACGCCCCACGGCCACCACGTCGCCGTCGCCGTCGCCGTCGAGCAGGACGCCCGACTCCTCGGGGATCCCGAGCAGGCAGGTGCCGGCCGGGACGGCGTCGTCGACCGCGCGCAGCCAGTCGGCCCGGCCGCCGCTCCAGTGCGGCAGCACCAGCGCGCCCGCGACGACCCCGAGACCGGGCACGACGCTCGGCCCGCGGTCGGGCAGGACGGTCCAGGCGCACAGCACCATGGCGCCCGCGCTCGAGCCGCTGACGACGCCGCCCGCCGCCAGGACCTCCCGCACGACGTCGCCGACCCCGGTGGTCTGCAGCAGTTCGAGCAGCCGCGACGGCGACCCGCCGGGCAGGACCAGCAGCCGCGCGCGGCGCAGGGCGGCCAGCGCGCCCTCGGGGTCGAGCCGGACGTCGGGGGCGGCCACGACGTCGGCGCCGAGGGCGGAGAAGTGCCAGACGCCGTTGGCGTTGGCGGTGTCGTGCTCGCGCCCGACCGCACCGGCCAGGGCGCTGACCACGACCGGACCGCCGCCCGCGCGCGCGAGCAGGTCGGCGTCCATCTCGCGGCAGCCGACCGAGAACTCCCCGCCGCCCTGCAGGCACACCAGTCCGGTCACGGCGTCTCCTCGGGTGTCCAGGCCAGGACGAGCAGGGCGACGTCGTCCTCGGCGCCGCCGGCGCGGCCCAGTGCGTCCAGCACGTGGTCGGCGACGGCCTCGGGCGGCAGCCGCAGCTCCTCGAGGGCCGCGCGCAGGCGCTCCAGCCCCTCGTCGAGGCTCGCGTCGCGCTGCTCCACGAGGCCGTCGGTGTAGAGCACGAGGGTGCTGCCGGCCGGCAACCCGACGACGGTCTCGGAGCAGCGGCCGGGGAGCGTGCCGAGCGGCGGGCCGGGGTCGACGTCGACGTAGCGGGGGGCGCTGCCGGGCGCGGCGAGCAGCGGCGGGGGGTGACCCGCGCTCGCGACGGTGAGGGTGCCGTCGACCGGGTCGAGCACGGCGACGAGCAGCGTCGCGAGCTCGAGGTCGAGCAGCACGTCGACGTTCCGGGCGAGCCGCTCCAGCAGGACGCCCGGGCCGTGCCCCTCCAGGGCGAGTGCGGCGACGATGGCGCGCAGCTGGCCCATCCGGGCCGCGCTGCGCATGCCGTGCCCCATGACGTCGCCCATGGCCAGCAGCAGCCGGTCGCCGACCCGCACGCCCTGGTACCAGTCCCCGCCGACGAAGGCGCCGGTCGCGCCGGGCAGGTACCGGGCGGCGACGGTGACGCCAGGCACGACCGGGAGCTCGCGCGGCAGCAGGCTCCGCTGGAGCGTGACGGCCGTGCGCTGCTGCTGCGCGTACAGCAGGGCGTTGTCGAGGGCGACGGCGGCGCGTCCCGCGATGCCCTCGAGCAGGCCCCGGTCGAAGACGTCGCCGAGGGGCTCGCCGATGGTGATGGCCCCGAGGGCCCGGCCGCGGTTGACCAGGGGCAGCGTGAGGGCGCTGCCGGCGGTGAGCCGGCGCAGAGCAGCCAGCACCTCCGGCGTCGGAGCGAGCTCGACGAGGACGTCGTCCGGCACCTGCGGCAGCCACTCCGCGGACCCGGTGCGGACGGCCGCCCCGACGCCGACCTCGTCGCGGGTGGACAGGGGCAGCGCCGTCAGCGCGTCGCGCAGGCCCTCCTCAGCTGCGGGCGACGCGTGCGCGACGTGCACGACCTCGAGCTGCGTGCCGTCCCCCGCCGGGGACTCCCCGCCGACCAGCGCCGCAGCCGTCTCGGCGGTCAGGGCGACCCCCACCCACCGCGCGAGCCCGGGCACGACCAGGTCGGCGAGCGTCTGCAGGACCTCCCGCGGCAGCAGGCTGGCTGCCAGCCGGACCGAGGCGGCGGCGACGAGCTGCAGCCGCTGGTTCGCAGCCTCCGCGGACGCGTACGCCCGTTCCCGCTCCACGACGGCCTGCTCGCGCTCGGCGTACGCCCGCTCGCGCTCGGCCTCGGCCGTCCGCCGCTCCGTGATCTCGCGGAAGTAGACCGACAGGCCGTCGGGCCCCGGCCACGCGGACACCTCGTACACCCCGTCCAGCGGCGCGTACGGCGCCTCGAAGGCGATCGGCTCGTCGTGCCCGAGCGCGTGCCGGTAGCGCTCCTCGAACACCGAGCCGACCGCCTCCGGGAACTCCTCCCACAGGCTCGCGCCGAGCAGCTCGTCGCGCGGGCGCCCGAGCAGGACCTCCGCGGTGCGGTTGACGTAGGTGAAGCGCCAGTCGCGGTCGAGCGCGTAGAACGCGTCGGTCATGGTCTCGAGCAGGCGCGAGAGGCGGTCCCGGGCCGCGCGCAGCTCCGTGCTGTCGTAGGCGACGCCGAGCAGCCGGCGCCGGCCCTTCACGCCGAGCACCCGGCCGCGGGCCTCGACCCACCGCACCGCGCCGTCGGGCAGCACGATCCGGTACTCGAGCGACAGCTCCCCGGACACGTCCAGCGCGTGCGCGACGGCCTCCGCCACCCGTGCGCGATCCTCGGGGTGGACCCGGTCCTCGAAGGCCTGGAGCGTGCGCGTGAACGTGCTGCTGTCGTAGCCGAACAGCCGGATGAGGCGCTCGTCCCAGACCAGGGTGCCGCTGGCCGGGTCGAGGTCGAAGCTGCCGATGTCCGAGGCGTCCAGGGCGAGCTCGAGCCGGGCGGCCCCCGACTCGGCCTCGACCGCCAGCGCCCGCAGCTCCAGCTCGGCGACCACGCTGTGGGCGAGCTCGGACAGCACCCGCACCGCGCGGTCGCCCCACTCCCGGGGGCGCTCGTCGTAGACGCACAGCGCACCCAGCACGACGCCGGCGCTCCCCACGAGCGGGACGCCGAGGTAGGCCCGGACGCCCCCGTCGGTCACGGGCGGCAGGGCCGACACCCGGGGGTCCTCGAGCGCGTCGACGACCTCGAGCGGGGCCAGCGACCGCGCCGTGACGGTGCAGAGGCTGTCCTCGAGCGGGGTGCCGACCTCGTGCTGGTCGGGCGGGTACGGCCCGCCGCCGCCGTGCAGGCTCCACACGTACTGCTGCTCGCCCAGCAGGGACACCTGCGCGCGCGGCGCCTCGAGCAGCTCGGCCGCCAGCCGGGTCAGCCGGTCAAGGTGCTCGGGCTTCGGCCCTGCGGCCAGGACCCGGCGGACGGCCTCGCGCGCGTCGTCGTCACCGTGCGAGGCGTCCACCGGCGCACCGGGGCGCGAGGACAGACCGGGGCTGCCCGCAGCAGGGGACAGCGGCCCGGGTCGGCCGGAGGTCGGAGTCTTCAGGCGGCGCACGCTACCCGGGCAGGAGGCGGTGCCGCACTGCCCGACCGGCCCCCTCAGGCGGACTTGCGGGCGGGCGCCTTCTTCGCCGGCGCCTCGGCGGCCGCCTCCTTCACGGGTGCCTTCGCGGCCGCCGTCTTCTTCGCGGGCGCCGCCTTCTTCGCGGGTGCCTTCGCGGCCGCCTTCGCCGGCGCCTTCCCGGCGGCCGTCTTCCTGGCGCCCGTCTTCCTGGCGGGCTCGGTCGGCGCCGCGGACGCCGTGGGGCCGGTCTCGTCGGGCGCCGCCGTGGTCGCCTTCCCGGCAGGGCTGCCGCTCTGGCCCTTCTTGGCCGCCTCCACGCTCGCCCGCAGCGCCGCCATCAGGTCGACGACTGTGCCGGAGGTCGGCTGGCTGTCGGCGGGCTGCACGACCTCGCGGCCCTCGACCTTGGCCTCGATGACGGCCTGGAGAGCCTCGCGGTAGCCGTCCTTGTACTCCGAGGCGTCGAACGCACCGGACAGCGTCTCGATCAGGCTGCCGGCCATCTGCAGCTCCTGCGGCCGGACCTCGACCTCCTCGTCGAGGAAGCCGAACTCCGGCGCCCGGACCTCGTCGGGCCACAGCATCGTCTCGAGCACGAACACGCCCTCGCGCACGCGCAGCGCCCCGAGCGACTCGCGGTTGCGCAGCGCGACCTTGACGACGGCGACCTTGCCGGACTGCTCGAGCGCGTCGCGCAGCAGCACGTACGGCTTGACCCCGGCCTTGTCGGGCTCGAGGTAGTAGCTCTTCTCGAAGAAGATCGGGTCGAGCTCCTCCAGCGG
>JAOPWW010000197.1 GCA_025965495.1 Frankiales bacterium | reverse complement strand
GGCGCGCTCGCCGTCCTGGGCGGGACCGTCGGCGTCATCGCCTTCATGACCTTCTTCACCGGCACCGAGGTCGGCCTGCAGGGCTACGCCGCCCTCAACCAGCTCGGCACGGCGAACTTCACGGCGTTCCTGTCGGCCTACTTCAACACCCGCGAGATCGCCCCGCTGATCACGGCGCTCGCGCTGTCGGCCACGGTCGGCTGCGGCTTCACCGCCCAGCTCGGCGCCATGCGGATCTCCGAGGAGGTCGACGCCCTCGAGGTCATGGGCGTCCCGTCGCTGCCGTTCCTGGTGACCACCCGCATGATCGCCGGCTTCGTCGCCGTCACCCCGCTGTACGTCATCGGCCTGCTGTCGAGCTACTTCGCGGCCCGCACGATCACCACCGGCGTCTACGGCCAGTCGCCCGGCACGTACGACCAGTACTTCCACCAGTACCTGCCGCCGGTCGACGTGATCTACAGCTTCATCAAGGTGCTCATCTTCGCGGTGATCATCATCCTGATCCACTGCTACTACGGCTACTACGCCAGCGGCGGTCCGGCCGGCGTCGGCGTGGCCGTCGGGCGCGCGGTCCGCACCGCCATCGTCGCCGTCAACCTCGTCGACTTCTTCCTGTCCCTCGCCATCTGGGGCGCGACCACCACGGTGAGGATCGCCGGGTGAGCAAGCTCCGCCTGCGCCTCACCGGCGTGGCCTTCCTCGCGGTCATCGCGGGGCTGGTCGGGCTGACGGTGCTGCTCTACCAGAAGGCGTTCACGCCGGTCGTGGAGGTCACGCTCAAGGCCGACCACGTCGGCAACCAGCTGACCGCCCCTGCCGACGTCAAGATCCGCGGGCTCATCGTGGGCAGCGTCCGCGAGGTCTCCTCCACGGGCGACGGCGCCACCCTGCGACTGGCCCTGCAGCCCGACAAGGTCCACCTCATCCCGCGCGACGTCAGCGCCCGGCTGCTGCCGAAGACGCTGTTCGGCGAGAAGTTCGTCGACCTCGTCACCCCCGACCGCACCACCGGCCGCAGCATCCGGGCCGGCGACGTCATCGGGCAGGACCACTCGTCCACCGCGCTCGAGACCGAGAAGGTCCTCAACGACCTCATCCCGCTGCTGCAGGCCCTCAAGCCCCAGCAGCTGTCCGAGACGCTCAACGCCGTCGCGGGCGCCCTGCGCGGACGGGGGGAGCGCACCGGCGCGAACCTCGAGGCGCTCGACACCTACCTGAGCAGGCTGAACCCGGAGATGCCGACCATCCAGAAGGACGTCCGGGGGCTCGCCGCCCTGTCGGAGACCTACGACAAGGCCGCCCCCGACCTGCTGGCCGTGCTCGACAACTTCTCCGCCGTCAGCCGCAACCTCGCCGACCAGCAGCAGCAGCTGTCGACGTTCCTGGACACCACCACCCGCTCGACCGGCACGCTCGACGACGTCCTGTCGGAGAACGAGCGCCGTCTGGTGCAGCTGGCGTCGTCCAGCCGCCCGAGCCTGGCCCTGCTGGCGCGGTACTCCTCGGAGTTCCCGTGCCTGGCCCAGGGGCTGGCCGACTACGAGCCGACCGTGAGCTCCACCTTCGGCGGCAAGCAGCCGGGCCTGCACATCACGCTCGAGCAGACCCAGGACCAGAACGGCTACGTCAAGGGCGACGAGCCGGCGTTCAAGGACGACCGGTCGGCCTACTGCAACGGCCTCCCGTCCCCGCCCGTCCCGCAGGGCAACACCGACTTCCAGGACGGCTACCGCGACACGGCGTCCTCGTCCTCGAGCAGCGGCGCGGCGGCGCGGACCGCCACGAACGACCCGGCCCTGTTCCTCAGCGGGGCGGCCGACCCGGCCGCCGCCGACCGCGACGTGCTCGCGTCGGTCACCGCACCGGTGCTCGGCGTGTCCATGGACGCCGTGCCCGACCTCGTCGATCTGCTGTTCGGGCCGATGGCCCGTGGGACCAAGGTGGGCCTCGCATGAAGACCTCCGCCGCACTCGTCAAGCTGATCATCTTCATGATCGTGACGTCGCTGCTGACGTTCGTCCTCGCGGCGACCATCGGCAGCTTCAACCTCGGCGGCACGACCTCCTACCGCGCGGCCTTCACCGACGTCACCGGGCTGCTGCCCGGCAACGAGGTGCGCATCGCCGGCGTGAAGGTCGGCAACGTCAACTCGGTCGAGCTGGCCAAGGACAACACCGCGATGGTGGGCTTCCGGCTCGAGAACGGCCGCACCATCCCCAAGAGCGCGATCCTGCGCCTGCGCTACCGCAACATCGTGGGGGAGCGGTACCTGGCCGTCACCGAGGGGCCGGGCTCAGCGGACCCGCTGCCCAGCGGCGGGCTCGTGCCGCTGGCGCAGACGCGCCCCGCGCTGGACCTCACCGTCCTGTTCAACGGGTTCAAGCCGCTGTTCCAGGCGCTGGACCCGGAGGCGACCAACAAGGTGGCCTTCGAGATCGTCCAGACCCTGCAGGGCGAGGGCGGCACGGTGGAGAACCTCATGCAGCGCACCGC
This sequence comes from Frankiales bacterium, assembly GCA_025965495.1. Classification (GTDB taxonomy): domain Bacteria; phylum Actinomycetota; class Actinomycetes; order Mycobacteriales; family SCTD01; genus RYN-122. The sequence goes on along the minus strand of JAOPWW010000197.1, from coordinate 1,845 downwards.
GTCGCTGACCAGCACGCTCGCCGACCGCGACGCCGTCATCGGCCGGGTCATCACCAACCTCGGCACCGTCCTCGAGACCGTCGACCAGCGCGACACGCAGCTCAACGAGCTCGTCACGCAGCTGCGCCGGCTCTCCGCCGGGTTCGCCCAGGACCGCACGGCGATCGGCCAGTCCCTCGCCGGCATCGACGACCTCACCACCGCCACGGCGTCGCTGCTGCAGGACACCCGCGGGCCGCTGCGCGCCGACATCAGCCAGCTGGACACGCTCGCCGGCAACCTGAACCAGGGCAAGGGCACCATCGACGGCGTCCTGCAGCGCCTGCCCGGGAAGCTGGACAAGATCATCGCCACCGCGACCTACGGGTCCTGGTTCAACTTCTACCTCTGCGGCGTGGACGGCACCATCACGCTGCCGACCGGCACGGTCGTCACCCCTCAGCTGGTCAACACCGCCGCCCGGTGCCAGGGCAACGGCGCGAAGGCAGGGAGCTGACATGAAGCCGTTCCGCGAGATGAACAAGACCGTGATCGGCTTCGCCAGCATCCTGGTGATCGTGCTGGCGCTGCTCGGCGCCTTCACGCTGGACCGCTTCATCGGCGGTCAGGAGTACAAGGCGGAGTTCAGCGAGGCCGCGGGCCTCAAGCCCAGCGACGAGGTCCGCATCTCCGGCGTCAAGGTCGGCAAGGTCCTCGGGCTCGAGCTGGCCCGGGACCGCGTCCTCGTGCGCTTCCGGATGAAGGGCGCGCACGTCGGCCGCACCACCCGGGCCGACATCCGCATCAAGACCGTCCTCGGCCGCAAGTACATGTCCCTGACGCCCGACGGCGGGGGCACGCTCGAGCCGGGCGACACGATCCCGATGGAGCGCACGACCTCGCCCTACGACGTCGCGGAGGCCTTCCAGGGCCTGTCGGCGACCGTCGGGCAGATCGACGACCAGCAGCTGGCCCGGGCCTTCACCACCCTCGCCGACACCTTCCGCGACACCCCGGACGAGGTCCGCACCACGCTGACCGGCCTCACCCGGCTGTCCCGGACCATCGCCACCCGCGACCAGGAGCTCCAGCGCCTGCTCCTGCGCAGCAAGGGCGTCACGGCGACCCTCGCCGCCCGTGACCAGGACCTCGTCGGGATCCTGTCCGACACCTCCCTGGTCCTGGACGAGCTGCGCCGTCGCCGGCAGGCGATCGACTCCCTGCTGTCCAGCACGACGGAGCTGTCCGACCAGCTCATCGCGCTGACGCGCGAGAACCGGGCGACCCTGGCCCCGGCGCTGGCCAAGCTGCGCGGCGTCGTCGTCGTCCTGCGCCAGAACCAGGCCAACCTCGAGAAGTCGCTGCAGCGCCTGCCGGTCTTCACCCGACTGTTCTCGAACAACCTCGGCAACGGCCGCTGGTTCGACACCCTCATCCAGAACTTCACGGACCCGACGAACCTCGGGCTCGTCCCCGGCACGTTCGGCAACGGCACCAACACGATGCCCAAGCCCAAGTCCACCAGCGGGAGCAAGTGATGCGCACCGAAGCCCGACTCGCCGCGGGCGTCGTCGGCCTGGCCCTGGTGGGCGGGCTCGCGGGCTGCGGCCTGACCGGCGGTCCCGAGCTCAAGACGCTGACGGCCCACTTCGACAAGTCCGTCGGCGTCTACGTCCACAACGACGTCCGCATGCTCGGCGTCAAGATCGGTGAGGTCACGGCGATCCAGCCCGAGGGCCGGACCGTCAAGATCGCGATGACCTACGACAGCCAGTACAAGATCCCGGCCGACGCCAAGGCCGTGCTCATCGCGCCGTCGATCGTCTCCGACCGGTACGTGCAGCTGACTCCCGTGTACGACTCCGG
>JAOPWW010000151.1 GCA_025965495.1 Frankiales bacterium | reverse complement strand
CGCCAGTTGTCGTGGGGGGCGCCGTCGGGGGTCCAGTCGCCGGGCAGCCAGCAGCAGTAGACGACCCGGACGGCGGTGACGGGGCCGAGCGATGGGACGAGCCCGCGCAGCGCGGCGTGCGCCGGGTGCCAGCGCTGGTCGTAGGCGGTGCCGAGCAGGACGCCGGCGTCGGCGCAGGCCTGCACCATGGCGGCGGCGTCGTCGACCGACGCGGCCAGCGGCTTCTCGCAGAGCACCGCCTTGCCCGCTGCCGCGGCGGCCTCGACGAGCGGCCGGTGCGCGCTGTTGGGCGACGCGACGTAGACGGCGTCGAGTCCGGGGGTGGCCAGGAACTCCTGCAGGTCGGTCGTGCGCACCCCGCCGCCGGGCATCCGCGCCAGCGCCTCGGACGACAGGTCGTGCAGGGCGACGACGGACGAGCCCAGCGCGGGCAGCGCGTGGTCGCGGGCGACCCAGCCGCAGCCCGCGACACCCCAGCCGGTCACCAGTGCTCCGGCAGGTCGAGCAGCGAGCGGGGGCCGGGCGCGTACGTCTCGGGCAAGTAGTCCGTCGCCCGCGCGTACTCCTCCGCCCACCGCGGAGATGGCCAGGTGCGGACGCCGTCGACGTAGAGCGGGTTGGGCCGGACCGGGCCGACCGGCTGGGACAGGTCGGGGCCTGGCGAGGTCGTGCCGGACACCAGGGCGACAGCGCGTGCGGTGTCGCGAGCGCCGGGCACGGGCGCGCGGCGCGCGAGGAAGGCCGACGTCAGCTCGTCGTCGTCGTAGACCACGTCGGCGCCCAGCAGGTCGGCGTACTGCCCGAGCGTCAGCGGCTCGCCGCTGCTGTGCACCTCGACCGGCGTGTGCGCGTGGCCGACGACGAGGACGTCGCCGAGCGCGCGCATGGCGGCGACCGCCGCGGGCTTGTCGCGCAGGAAGTACAGGGCGTCGACGCACAGCACGTACGCCGGTCCGGGCAGGTCCAGGGGAGGCAGTCCGGCCGTGACGTCGGCGCAGACGTACCGGGCAGCGGGACACACGAACCGCTGGGCGAGCCAGAGCTTGGAGAACACGACGTCGACACCGACGAGCGGCCCGACGCCGCGCTGGTGGAGCTCGCGCAGGAAGTGCCCGATGCCGCACGCCACCTCGACGACGGGTCGCTCCCCCGGCCAGTGCTGCTCGAGCAGAGCCAGGCCGGCGAGGTAGGTCGGGTCGCTCCAGCGGTGCGCGAAGTAGTCGCCGACCCGGCCGTACCCGAGCAGGTCCATCGCCTCGCGCAGCGTGCCCGCGGACACCACCTGCGCCAGCTGCGACGAGGGCGGCGGCGGCTCGCCCCACCAGTCGTCGGCGTCCGCGAACAGGGCCACCCGGGCGCCGTCGACGTCGCCGGCGTCCAGCAGGTCGACCACGCGGGCGCGCAGGGCGTCGCGGCCGAGGCGGTGCCACAGGATCCCGTCGACGACCGGCCAGCGGACGCCGTCGAGCTCCACCGTCTCAGAGGCCACTGGCCCGCAGCACCTCGTCGTGGAAGCCCTGCACCGGTCCCTCGTGGACGAGCTCGAGGTCGTCAAGCGCCTGCGACGCCGTGAAGGCCGCGGCCCGCGCGTGGTGGTGGACCTGCAGCACGCGGTCCAGCACGTCGGCGGCGTGGAACGCCTGCGCCTCCGGCACGGACGCATCGGCGCGCAGCAGCAGCACCTCGCGCAGCCGGTCGCCGAGGGCCGGCGGCAGGGCGGCGAGCTCGCGCTCCTCGAGGGTCGAGACGAGCCGCTCGAGGTGCTCGCCGAGCAGGACCTCCCCCGCGAAGCCCGCGTCGGGCAGGCAGACGTTGTGCAGGTGGTGGGCGACGCCGACGAGGAACGGCGCGACCGGGTCGGCCCCGAACACGGGGGCGAGCAGGGCGCCGTAGACGGCGGTGGTGAAGCAGTGGTCGCCGTGCGACTCCGGCGGCTCGACGAGGATCCGCGGCTGCCCGGGGCACGTCGCCCCGGCGCGCGGCTGGCGTGACAGCGCGCCGACGAAGGCCGGCGGCGGCCCGGCCGGACCGAGCAGGCGCACGCAGCCGCGGAGCACGGACGCTCCGGGCAGCGCGGACGTGACCTGGTCGAACGCCCGGACGAGCACCTCGCGGGCCTGCTCCTCGGTGAGCCCAGCGCCGAGCAGGACCGGCCCGTCGATGCCGGCCAGCCGCGCTCGCGACACGGCCGCAGCCGTCTCGGTCAGGGCGACGTCGGCCGGGTCCTCGCCGCCGACCAGGCGGGCCCAGGTGCGGGCGAACGCCTGCTCGGCGAGCGAGCCCGGAGCGGACGCGACCCGGACGCGCTTGGCGTCGCCGACCTCGCGCAGGAGCGGCTGCAGGGCCGCGAGGACCCCTGATCCCAGCGGCGGAGCCTCAGGCACGGACGTCGGAGGCCGCGGCCGTCTCGTCGGCGGGGTAGGGCTCGGACTGCGACGGCAGCAGCCAGTCGAGCAGCACCCGCTCCTGCTTGTGGAGGGCGTGCTCCGGGACCCCGCCGGCCGGCGTCATGGGCGCCTTGAAGAACCAGCCGAGCTGCTCCTGCAC
>JAOPWW010000171.1 GCA_025965495.1 Frankiales bacterium | reverse complement strand
CCGATCACCGCACTGATCTGCGCGATCGCGTCCACCGCACCCGCCGTGTCGCCCTGGATCGTCTCGATCATCCGCGAGATGTTCTCCGTCGCCTTCGCCGTCTCCTGCGCCAGCTCCTTCACCTCGTTCGCCACCACCGCGAAGCCCTTGCCCGCCTCACCCGCACGGGCCGCCTCGATGGTCGCGTTCAGCGCCAGCAGGTTCGTCTGCTCCGCGATGCTCGTGATCACCTTCACGACCTCACCGATCTCCTTGCTGCTCACCCCGAGCTTGGAGACCGTCTCGTTCGTCTGGTGCGCCACGTCCACCGCGGTGCTCGCGACCCGAGCCGCCTCCTGCGCGTTCTGGGCGATCTCCCGGATGCTCGCGCCCATCTCCTCCGCACCGGTCGCGACCGTCTGCACGTTCCGCGACACCTGCTCAGCCGCCGCCGACACGACGTTCGCCTGCGCGGACGCCTGCTCGGCGCTCGCCGCGATCGTCGTGCTCACGCTGGTCAGCTCCTCGCTGCTGCCGCCCAGGGCGAGCGCGCTGCGGCCCATCGCCTGGACCGCGTCGCGGACCGAGCTCATCGCGACCTTGAGGTCGCCGGCCATCTGCCCGACCTCGTCCTTGCTGCTGACCTCGACCTCGCGGGTCAGGTCGCCGTCGGCCATGGCCTTGAGCGCCTCGCTGACCTTCTTGAGCGGGCTGGTCACCAGCTTGCTCACGAACAGGGCGAGCCCGACGCCGGCCAGCAGGCCGAGGACGAGCAGCACCAGGACGGAGCGCTTGGCGCTGGTGCCCGTGGCCGCGGCCGCCGCCTTGTTCTTCTGCGCGTCGGCCTTCTCCTTGCCGGCCGCCGTCTTGAGCAGGGCCGTCGCCTGGTCCGTGACGGGCTTGCTCTTGGCGTCCCGGATGCGCCCGAAGGTCGTGACGTCGTGGGCCTTCGCGGCCGGCACGAGGCCGGTGTCACGGACCTGCTGGTACTGCTTCCACAGCGTGCCGAACTCCTCGACCAGCGGCAGCGCCGCCGGGTGGGTCGTCTTGTAGAACGCGACGTCGGCGCCGAGCTGCGCGTCGTCGTCCTGCAGGGTCGTGAGGCCCTTCGCGAACTCCGCGTCGCTCTGGCTGATGAGCAGGTTGACCGTGTCCAGCCGCGTCTTGAACGCGTCGGCGCGCAGGCTGCCGATCGCCTCGACGGACGGGACGTTGCTGTCGGCCAGGACGCGGGCCTTGCCGTCGAGCTGGGTCAGGCCGTTGATGGACAGGGCGCCGACCGCGGTCGCGACGACGGCAAGGGCGCCGACCGCGACCAGGATCTTCGTCCCGACCTTGCGGTCGGCGAAGAACCGGGTCGCCGGGTTGCCGGCGGAGGAGCTCTGGGACATGGGGTTCCTTGGGGTCACGGTGCGCCCGGGGGAGGTCGCGCTCCCCGTCGGCATCGGTCCCGCCGGCTCCCGCAGGAGCGGCCGCCGGCACAACAGCCCGCGCCTCCCCGGGAAGGACCAGCCGCACGTGACCCCAGCGGGCCAGCGCCCCGGTGCCGGCCCGCCCCGGAGGACTCCCGTCAGCGCGTGAGGGCGCCGTCGGACTCCCGGTCGGCCGGGTAGGGCTCGCGGTCCACCGGCGTCTCGTCCTCGCCGACGGTCGGCGTCCTCTTCACCGTGCCCCGCCGGTGGTCGTAGAGGTCGCGGAGAAGCACCTGCACGATGCCGGCCACGGGGATCGCGAGCAGCGCGCCCAGGATCCCGGCGAGCTCGACGCCGACCAGGATGCTGACCAGCACCGCGAGGGCGTTGATCTTCACGGTCCGGGACAGGATCAGCGGCTGCAGGAGGTGGTTCTCGAGCTGCTGGTAGACGAGGAAGAACACGACGATCCCGATCCCGGCGGGCACCGAGTGCAGGAACGCGACGGCGACGGCGACGACCGCGCCGATCGTCGCGCCGATGAGCGGGATGAGGTCGGCGATCGCCACGAAGACGGCGACGACACCGGCGTAGGGGACGCCGAAGGCCTTGAGCGCGACGAAGGTCAGGGTCCCGCAGATGACCGAGATCAGCAGGTTGCCGGCCATGTAGCCGGTGACGGCGTGGGCGCAGTCACGGCCGACCCGCTCGACCCGGTCGCGGCGCTCGGCTCCGAGCGCGGCCAGCGCCCCCGCGAGCAGCTTCGGCCCCTCCAGCAGCATGAGGAAGGTGATCACGACGATGCTGGCGACGCCGGCGAGGGTGTTCGCGACGACTCCCAGCACGTGGCCGGCGCTGCCGCCCGCGCCGCTGAGGCTGCTCTTGATCTTGTCCTGGTTCCTCGCGACGACCTGGTCGAGGTGGAAGCGCCCGATCAGCCCGCCCACCGGGCCCTTGCCGGCGCGGGCCTGGGCCACGTAGTCGGGCAGCGAGGTCGCGAACTCGCGGCCCTGGGTCACCAGCGGCGCGACCATCAGCGCGACCACGCCGGCGAGCAGCAGCCCCGCGACGACGAACACGAGCAGCACCGCCAGGGAGCGGGCCAGGCCGAGGCGCCGCTGCACGACGGCGACCAGCGGCCACAGGGCCGTCGCGAGGAAGGCGGACACGGCCAGCCAGACCAGGACCCGCTCGACCCGCACGAGGACCAGGACGCCGACGACCGTGGCGAGGACCATGCCGATGCCGACGGCCAGCGTGCGGACGGGGACGCGCTCGGGCGTGCGGACGGGGGCGACGGGCACGGCCGCGGCGGGGCGCACGACGGGCGCCGGGGAAGGGGCAGTCATGCACCCCTGGTGCCCGGTGTCCGGCCGGCCACGCCCGCGCAGCCCCGGGGACCGGTTGCGACGGGCACCCCGGCTCCCGCCCGCGCGCCGTCAGGGCGACACTGAGGCGTGCGCGCCGCCGGAGTCTTCGACCGAGCCGATCCCGACGGGGCGGCCGCGGAGGTGACCCGCGTCCTGCGCGGGTGGCAGGTCAGGGGCGGCGCGGCGCGGCTCTGGACCGCGTCCGCGGCCGCCCACGTCCGGTCCTCGCCGGCCGAGTGGGTCGTCGAGTACGACGAGGCGGTCCAGCTGGTCTCGTTCGAGGTCTTCGAGCAGGAGCGGCGCGTCTTCGGCATCGACGACTGGCTCGGCTGAGCCGGTGCCCGCCTGGAGCGTCCGGCCCGAGCCGGCCGACGCCCCGGACGTCGTCGCGCTCCTGCGCCGGTACTTCGCCGAGCTGACCGTCCGCTGGTTCCACCGCCCGACGACCGAGCGGGAGGTCGACGAGACCCTCGCGGAGTTCCCGACCGTCGGCCTCGCGGTGCTGCTCGTCCTGCGCGCCGACGGCGTCGCGGCGGGCTGCCTCGGTGTGCACCCGAGCGGAGAGCTCACCCGGATGTACGTCGAGCCGGAGCGCCGTCGGGCCGGAGGCGGCCGCGCGCTGCTCGACGCGGCGCAGGCGTGGGCCCGCGACGAGGGGCTGGCGCGGCTGTTCCTCGACACCCGGGCCGACCTGGTGGAGGCCCGCGGCCTGTACGCGGCCGCGGGCTTCACCGAGGTGCCCCCGCCTCCCGGTCCGCACGGGCCGTTCCAGGACCACTGGTTCGAGAAGGTCCTCTAGGCGTCGCCGCTCGCGGGCCCGGCGTCAGCAGCCGGCGTCGTGGTCGTGGTCGCCGGTGCTGCCGAGCGCCCCCGCGTGCCCGGGGTGGGCGCGGACGGTCGTCGCACCGAGCAGCGGCTCGTCGTGGCCGTGCTCGTCGCGGTGGTCGACCTGCAGGGTCGTGTGCCGGATGCCGAACGACGCCGCGAGGACGGCCTCGAGGTCCTGCCGGCTGCGGTGGCAGTCCGACGCGGCGTCGACGAGGACGTGGGCGGACAGCGCCGGGAAGCCGCTGGTGACCTCCCAGACGTGGAGCTCGTGGACGCCGACGACGCCCGGCGTCGCGAGGATCGCCGACGCCACCTCGTCCGGGTCGGTGCCGCGGGGCGAGGCCTCGAGGAACACCCGTCCCGACTCCCGGACCAGCCCGGTCCCGGACCGGAGCATCAGGGCGGCGACGACCAGCGTGGCGACCGGGTCGGCGCGGTCCCACCCCGTCACGACGACGACGCCGGCCGCGACGGCGGTGGCGAGGAAGGCGTACAGGTCGGTGACCACGTGCTGGTAGCCGCCCTCGACGGCGAGGCTGCGCCGGTCGGCCTTCGACAGCGCGTACGCCGCGGCGAGGTTCACGACGACGCCGGACAGCGCCGTCCCGAGCACGAGTCCCCCGCGGACGTCGGGCGGGTCGACCAGGCGCAGGACCCCCTCGACCGTGAAGACGACGGCGAGGACCAGCAGCGTCAGGCCGTTGGCCTGGGCGCTCAGGACCTCCACGCGCTTGAGGCCGTACGTGAACGCGCCCTTCGCCGGTCGGGCGGCCAGGCGCACCGCCACGAGTGCGAGAGCGATCGCCCCGGCGTCGGTGAGCATGTGCCCGGCATCGGCGAGCAGCGCCAGCGACCGGGCGAGCGCCCCCACCACGACCTCGACGGCCATGAAGCCGACGACCAGGGCGAGCGCGACGCCGAGGTACCTGCGGTCGGCGGTGGCGCTGACGCCGTGCCCGTGCCCGTGCCCGGCGTGCGACCCGCCGACGGCGTGCCCGTGCGCCCCGGTCCGCCCAGCGGTGTCCACGTCCGCGACGGTAGAGCAGCGGGCGCACCCCGGCAGGGCCCGGAACGGGGGACTCCCCGCGACCTGGACTCGGCGGCCCGGTCACGGGGAGTCCCGTTCCGTCGTGCTGGCGGTGGCGGTGGGATTTGAACCCACGGACGGCTTGCACCGTCACACGCTTTCGAGGCGTGCTCCTTCGGCCGCTCGGACACGCCA
>JAOPWW010000148.1 GCA_025965495.1 Frankiales bacterium | reverse complement strand
TCCCGCGCTGGTGATGAACACCCACATCACCGGGCTCGCGGTCGCCCGGTCGCTCGGGCGGGCCGGCGTCGCCGTCGTCGGGCTGGACAAGGAGCGCGGCGGCCTCGGCCAGCACAGCCGTCACCTCGCCGGGCTCGGCCTGGTCCCCGGTCCCGAGGTCGACGACGGCGCGGCGCTGGCCGAGCACCTGCTCGCGCTCGGGCCCTCGTTCTCGGAGCGGCCGGTGCTGTTCCCCACGAACGACGACTGGGTGCTGGCCCTGGCTCGGCACCGCGACCGCCTCGAGGAGCACTACCGCTTCCCGTTCGCGCCCTACGACGTCGTCCAGCGGGCGCTCGGCAAGACGGCGCTGTACCGGGCGTGCGAGGCGCTCGGCGTCGGGTGCCCCCGGTCCTGGTACCTGGACGAGGGGCAGGACCCGGCCGACGAGGTCCCCTACCCCTGCGTGCTCAAGCCCGACGACAGCCGCGGCTTCTACGACGCGTTCCAGGCCAAGGTGTTCGTCGTGCAGGACCCGGCGGAGTTCCGGGCGCGGGTGGCCGAGTGCGCGGCGCTCGGGCTGAGCCTGGTCGCCCAGGAGTGGGTCCCGACCGAGCCGGGCGGCTTCTGGTCGGTCGCGTCCTACCTGTCCCCCGGCGGCACGCCCCGCGGGGTGTTCACCGGCCGCAAGCTCGAGCAGTGGCCGCCGGACTTCGGGACCTCGTGCCTGGCCGACGCGCAGTGGGACGGCGCCATCGCCGACGCCGGGGTGAAGGTCCTGCAGGAGCTCGGCTACTCGGGCATCAGCGAGATCGAGTTCGTCCAGCACGCCGAGACCGGGCAGCACCTGCTGCTCGACGTCAACACGCGGGCCTGGAAGTGGGTCGGCCTGCCGATCGCCGCGGGGATCGACCTGCCCCTGCTGGCCTATCGCGACGCCGTCGGGGACCCGTTCGACGCCGGCCCCCAGGTCGACGGGACGCGGTGGGTGTTCCTGCGCGACTACCTGAAGCTGGTCAAGGCCCGGGCCAACACGGTCTGGGAGGCGCAGGTGACCAAGGACGAGTGGGTCGACCTGCTGGCGGGCCGGCCGTCGTCGCTGGTCGACGGCGTGCACGACCCCGACGACCCCGAGCCGTCCTACGACGTGCTCTGGGGCGAGCTCAGCGGGGGCGCGGGCTACAGCTGCGCCTGCTGAGCCAGGCGCGCTCGGGGCGGACGGTTCCACGGCGTCAAGCCAGCTCTCCCTTGACCACCTTGCCGAGCGCGTTGCGCGGCAGGGCGTCCACGAACACGACGGCCCGCGGACGCTTGTACGGCGCGAGCTGCCCGGCCGCGAGCTCGAGCAGCTCCGCCTCGCTCACCCCGTCCGCCTCGACGAACGCCGTCACGCGCTCCCCCCAGACGGCGTCCGGCCGCCCGACGACGGCGGCGTCCCGGACGCCGGGGTGCGTGCGCAGGACGTCCTCGACCTCGCGCGGGTAGACGTTGTAGCCGCCGCTGATGATCAGCTCCTTGCGGCGACCGACGATCCGCAGGTAGCCGTCGGGGTCGTGCGCCCCGACGTCGCCGGACAGGAACCAGCCGTCCTCGGTGAAGGCGGCCGCCGTCGCCTCCGGCCGCTGCCAGTAGCCGCGCATGACGTTCGGTCCGCGCAGCAGCACCTCGTCGGTGCCGTCGGCCAGGCGCAGCTCGACACCGGGGAGCGGGAGCCCGACGGTGCCCGGTCGGCGCTCGCCGTCGTAGGGGTTCGACACGTTCATGAGCGTCTCGGTCATCCCGTAGCGCTCGAGGATCCGCTGACCGCCGCCCTCGGCGACGGCGGACCACAGCTCGGGAGACAGGGGCGCCGAGCCGGAGACGCACAGGCGCAGCCGGGCCAGCTCACCCAGGCGGGGCGAGCCGGCGACCCGCGCGTACATGGTCGGCACCCCGAACCACAGCGACGCGTCGTGCTCCCGCACGCTGTCGAGCAGGTCGGCGGCGTCGAAGCGGGGCCGCAGCACCGCAGAGGCGCCGGCGGTCAGCGTTCCGTGCAGCCCGACGCCGAGGCCGTGGACGTGGAACAGGGGCAGCGCGAGGACGAGCCGGTCGGCGGGGGTCCAGCGCCAGGCCAGCCGCACGGCCTCGACGCTGGCGAGCAGGTTGCCGTGGCTGAGCACGGCCCCCTTCGGCGCCCCGGTCGTGCCGGAGGTGTAGACGAGCAGGGCCGGGTCGTCCGGGCCGAGGTCGTCCAGGACAGGCTCGGGGCCGCGGGGCAGGTCGACGTCGGGACCGGTCACCACCACCGGTCCGCCGGTCGCCTCCGCCACCCAGGCGCCGCACTGGGCCGAGTCCACGACGGCGGCGCGCGGCGTGCAGTCCGAGGCGACGGCGGCGACCTCGCGCTGCCCGTACGCGCCGTTGACCGGGACGACGACGAGGCCGAGCCGCAGGGCCGCCACGTGCGCGACGACGAGGTCGACGCTGGCCGCCGCCGACAGGACCAGCCGGTCGCCCCGGACCAGCCCGGCGGCGGCGTACCGGCCGGCGACCGTCGTCGTGCGCTCCTCGAGCTCGCCCGCCGTCGTCCAGCCGGTGGCGTCCTCGAACAGCACGCGCGCCCGGCCGTCCTCGGCCCAGCGGCGCGTCCAGCTGCCCGGGAGGCTGCGGTCGGCCAGCAGGTCGGGCGCCGGCGTCCCGGGCGGCAGGTGGGCGGACCAGTCCGGGCTCATGCGGCTCCTCACTCCGGGTCCCGGACCCTAGTGCGCGCGCCGCCTACGCTCCGGCCGTGGAGGACCTCTGCCTGCTGCCCGCCGTCGAGCTGTCCCGTCGGCTGCGGGCCCGGGAGCTGTCGGCCCGCGAGCTGCTCGAGGCGTCCCTGGCCCGCCGCGACGACGTCGACGGCCTGCTGAACGCGATCGTCACCCGCGACGACGACGCTGCCCGGCGGCGGGCCGGAGAGCTCGACGACGCGCTCGTCCGCACCGGACCGGTCGGGCCGCTCCACGGGCTGCCGGTCGCCCACAAGGACCTGCTGCCGACCGCGGGCATGCGCACGACTTTCGGCTCCCGGCTGTTCGCCGACCTCGTCCCCGCCTCGGACGCGGTGCTGGCCGCCCGGGTCGCGGCCGCCGGAGCGGTGCGGGTCGGCAAGACCAACGTCCCCGAGCTCGGTGCGGGCTCGCAGACCACCAACCCGGTGTTCGGCGCGACCCGCAACCCCTACGACCCGTCGCTCACCTGCGGCGGCAGCAGCGGAGGCGCCGCCGTCGCGCTGGCGACCGGCATGGTGGCCCTCGCGGACGGCAGCGACATGGGTGGCTCGCTGCGCAATCCGGCGAGCTTCTGCGGCGTGTTCGGCCTGCGCCCGACCCCCGGCCGGGTGCCGAACGTGCCGGCCGCGGACGCCTTCTACGACCTGTCCGTGGTCGGGCCGATGGGGCGGTGCGCGGCCGACGCCGCCCTGCTCCTGTCGGCGATCGCAGGACCGGACGCCGCCGACCCCTTCGCCCTGCCCGAGCCGGGCTCGTCGTTCGCCGGACCGCTCGACGCCGACCTGCGCGGCGTGCGCGTCGCGTGGGGCGGCCCGCTCGGGCTGCCCTTCGAGCCGGCCGTGCTCGACGCCTTCGCCGCCGTCCGCCCCGCCGTCGAGCAGCTGGGGCTCGTGCTGACCGACGAGGAGCCCGACGTCCGCGGGGCCGACGAGGTCTTCCGGGTCCTGCGCGGCTGGCACATGGCGACGACCCTCGGGGACGCGGTCGAGCGCGCCGGGGACGCCGTCGGGGAGCTGGTGCGCGGCAACGTCGCCTACGGCCGCACGGTCACAGCGACCCAGCTCGGGTTCGCCGTGCAGGCCCGCACCCGGCTGCTCGCTGCCGCGGCGGAGTTCTGGTCGCGCCACGACTACCTGGTCATGCCGGTGAGCCAGGTGCTGCCCTTCGACGTCGACACCCTGTGGGTCCGCGAGGTCGACGGCGTGCCGATGCCGGACTACCTGGGCTGGATGCGGTCGGCGTACCTGCTCAGCGTGCTCCGGGTCCCCGCCGCCTCCGTGCCGGCCGGGACGTCGTCGTCGGGCCTGCCGGTCGGCCTGCAGGTGGTGGGGCGCCCGGGCGACGACCTCGGCGTGCTGCGCCTGTGCGCCGCCCTCGAGCGCGTGCTGCCCCCGACGCCGGCGCC
>JAOPWW010000143.1 GCA_025965495.1 Frankiales bacterium | reverse complement strand
CGCAAGGTCACCAAGCAGGGCAACGCCTGGGCGATGGTGCAGCTCGAGGACCTCGAGGGGTCGGTCGAGGTGATGTTCTTCCCGGCCAGCTACCAGAGCGCGGCGGTCCACCTCGTCGAGGACGCCGTCGTGCTGGTGCGCGGCCGGGTCGACGGGCGCGAGGACGTCAAGAAGATCATCGCGAACGAGGTGATGGTCCCGGACCTGTCGGTCGGGCCCCGCGGGCCGGTGGTCGTGTCGCTGCCGACCCCTCGCGTGACCCCTCCGGTCGTGGAGCGGTTCAAGGAGGTCCTCGCCAGCCACCCCGGCACCACCGAGGTCCACCTGCAGCTGCTGTCCGGCGGGGGCAAGACCACCGTGGTCAAGCTCGACGACCGTTTGCGGGTCACCGCGACGCCGTCGCTGTTCGCCGACCTCAAGGCGCTGCTCGGTCCGGGCTGCCTGCCCGTCGGCTGACCGGCACGGGAGACTGGGCCATGGACAGCCTCCGGCTCTGCGCCGGCACCCTCGTCGTCGAGCACCCCGACCAGGTGCTGCTCGACTACGTCGACGCCCGCAACGGCTACGCCTACCCCGCCTACGACCGCCTCGTGACCAACGGCAGCGCTGCCCTCGTCGACGGCGACCTGCTCGCGCCCGCGCTGATCGGCACGGAGGTCGATCGCGGCCGCTTCCTGCTGCTGCGCGACCTGCTGCCCGACCTCGCCGGGATCGCGGACCTGCCCGACGTCGCGCTGCAGGACGCCGACGACGCCCTGGTCGCCCGGGTCGCCGACCTGTTCGCCGTCCTGGACCGCGCCCCCTACGCCGGCAAGGGCGTGCGCGGGACCATCCTGAGCAAGGTCCTGCACCGCAAGCGGCCCGACCTCGTGCCGCTCTACGACAGCCGGATCTTCGAGTCCTACACCGCGCCGGGCGGCCTGCCCCGCGCGCAGGACCGCGGCTGGCAGGAGTTCATGACGGCGCTCTGCACGCAGATGCGCGACGACCTGCGGGGCGAGGCCGCGGCCTTCGACCAGCTCGTCGCCCTCGCCGAGGAGGCGGGGGCGCCGATGACGCGGCTGCGCGTCCTGGACGTCCTCGTCTGGCGCACGGCCGACGCCTGGCACTGACCCGGGCGGCCCGTCTGCCGGGCGCCGCTGGGGGCGCCCCGCGGTGGACGGACGGCTGGCGCCCGGCCGGTGCTCAGGCGGGCGTGGCGCGAGCGGCGAGGAGCCGCCCGAGCCGGACGACGGTGTCCTCGTCGGCCGCCGGAGCGCCGAGCGCGAGCAGGAACGTCCGGGTCCCGACCCGGAAGCGCAGGGTGGTCAGCCGGCCGCGAGCGGCGCCCGGCAGCGGCTGGGTACGCAGGCTCGCCGCCTGCCCGACGTCCGGCGTCGTGCCGGGGCCGCCGCCGGCCGCGACGTCGCCGGCGAGGTCGTCCGCCGCGCCCTTGAGCGTGCCGAAGCGGCTCACCACCACCGACAGCACCCGCCCGGACGCCCCTGCCGCCGTCGGCTCGGCGTACTGCGCGACGTAGGCACCGGCGAAGCCGTGCGCGCGCAGGGCAGCGGCCGCCGCCGCAGGGTCGCCGGAGAAGCCCGCGACGGCGGCGAGGTCCCGCGGTCCGCTGCCCGCCACCACCGGCACGAGGCCCGCGGGGACCTCCGACGGGGTCGGGACCAGGGCCAGGAGGGGGTCGGGCGGGAGGGTCACGGAGGTCGTCGGCGGGGGAGCGGCCGACGTCGTCGGGTCCTGCGCGGCGGAGCGGCCGGCGTCGTGGCTGCAGCCGGGCAGGGCAGCGACGGCGAGGACCGCGAGCAGTGCGGCGACGCGGCGGAGGGCGACGTCGGCGGGCACGCGGGCAGGCTAGGGGAGGCACCGTCACGAGCGCGCTCGGGACGGTGCGGTGCACCATGGAGGCGTGACGTCCCTCCTGCCCGCCCCCTCGCGCGCCTCCGGCACGAGCCTGCGCGCCGACGCTGCCGCGGCAGGCCTGACGACCCTCGCGCTGGTGCTGCTCGGCGCGCCCGTGGGCCTGCTCTGGGCGGCGGTGGCGCCGCGGGTCCCGGTGGTCCTGTCCGCGGCGGGCCCGAACCTCGTCGACCCCGAGACCGGTGCCTTCGCCGGCGCCGACGTCGCCTTCGGCGGGCTGGTCCTGCTGGTCGGCGCCGTCTGCGGGTTCGTGGCGTTCCTGCTGGGTCGGCGGTACGGCCCCGGCGTCGTCGTCGGGCTGCTGGCCGGCGGCCTGGTGGCGGCCTGGGTGGCCAAGCAGACCGGCGAGCAGGTCGGCCTCGACGACTTCCGCACGACGGTCCGGGACCTGGCCGCGCGCGGCACGATCGAGGCGAGCGTGCGGCTGCGCGCCTCCGAGGCGATCGTGCTCTGGCCCGTCGGGGCCCTGGCGGCGTTCGCGGGCGCCGTCGCCGTGCGGGGCGACAGCGAGCCCGGGGCGACGTCGGTCAGTTGAGGCTGAGCGGCGTCCGCGTCAGCGACGGCGACGGCACGGCGGTGAGGGTCCGCAGCAGCGTGGCCTCGCGCCGCAGCAGGCGCAGCTCCTGGCGCAGCCGCGCCGTCGTGTCCGGCGACTCGAGCAGGGCCTGGCGCTCCTGCAGGTCCAGCAGCACGGTCGCGGCCACCAGGTAGGAGGCGGCCGCGGGGTCCATCGGCACCTCGCCGGTCGCGACCTCGTCCGCCCCGGCCTCCTCCAGCGCCGTCAGGTAGTCGGCGTAGGCCTGCGCCACCGCGGTCCGCAGCAGCCCGGGCTCGGCGTCGCCGGCGGCCGACTCCTCGGCCAGCACCTGCACCTGGCCCGTCAGGTAGGGCCGCTCGTGCCCGAGCTCGTGCAGGCGGAAGCGCTCGGCGCCGACGGCGACGACGTCGTAGCGGCCGTCGGGGTAGGCCTCGGCGCGCTGGAGCCGGGCGACGCAGCCGACGTCGTGCAGCGCCCGCACGCCGTCCTCGCCGACCTCTCGGCCCTCGCGGATCGCGACGACGCCGAACCGCTGCTGCGGGCCCGGGAGCGCCAGCAGGTCGCGCACCAGGACCCGGTAGCGCTCCTCGAACACGTGCAGCGGGAGCAGCAGGCCCGGGAACAGCACCAGGCCGAGCGGGAACAGGGGCAGCCGCTCGGTCTCGGGAGGCGCCATGGCCGCAGGGTACGGCGGGACGGTCCGCCCTGCCGCGCAGGTTCACCCGCGATCGGCCAGACAAGCCGGGGCGTGATCCGCCACTCTGTGACGGACGCGTCACTCCCTGACGTGCGACGGCGGGTCCTGAGGCGGGCGGGCATGAGCGGACGGAGCAGCACCTGGGCCGCCCGGCCCGTGCTGGGGGCGCTGGTCCGGGTCGGCGTCCTCGTCGTCCCCCTGGTGCTCGCCGTCGGGTCGGCGGTCCTGCTCACGCGCGTGCTGCCGCCGTCGGACAGCCTGGGCGGCCG
>JAOPWW010000137.1 GCA_025965495.1 Frankiales bacterium | reverse complement strand
ACGGAGTTCGGCACCGTCGTGGTGCAGGACGAGATCTGCAACGGCTGCGGCTACTGCGTCCCTGCGTGCCCGTTCGGCGTCATCGACCGCCGCGTCGGCGAGAAGGGCGTCACCAAGAACGAGGGCGTCGCCCAGAAGTGCACGCTCTGCTACGACCGGATGGGCGACGGCCTTCAGCCGGCCTGTGCGACCGCCTGCCCGACCCAGTCGATCCAGTACGGCGACGTCGACGAGCTGCGCGAGCGGGCCCAGAAGCGGGTCGACGCCCTCCACGAGGCGGGTGTCCACGACGCGCGCCTGTACGGCGAGGACAGCCACGACGGCGTCGGTGGGCTCGGCGCCTTCTTCCTGCTGCTCGACGAGCCCGAGGTCTACGGCCTGCCGCCGGACCCGGTCGTCACCACCCGGGCCCTCCCGGACATGTGGCGCACGGCCGCGGTCGCGGCGGTGACCATGCTCGCGGGCGCCGTCGCCGTGTTCGCCGGGGCCCGCCGGTGAGCGCGGGGCCGCGCGACACCCACCACGACCCGACCAGCGGCCGCGCGCACGGCGACGACGGTCATCCCGGACGCGCCGCGGTCGAGCTCGCCGGCGACACCGTGTCGGGAGCGGCCGAGCGGGGCGCCGGCACCAGCGGCCCGAACACCGTGACCCGGACGGGTCCGGCGCACGCGCGCGGCGCCGAGCAGGCGCTCACCGGTCAGGCGGGGGGACGCCGCAGGAAGAAGGGCGACAAGAACGCCGTCGTCCCGGACGCGGAGTTCACCTCCTACTACGGCCGCCCGATCGTCAAGGCCTCGCCGTGGGAGAAGGACATCCCGGCGTACCTGTTCCTGGGCGGCGTCGCCGCGGGGTCCTCCCTGCTCGGCGCGGGCGCCGACCTCAGCGACCGGCCCGCCCTGCGCCGGACGGGGCGGGTCGGGGCGCTGGTCGCCCTGACGCTGTCGATGGTCGCGCTGGTCCACGACCTCGGCCGGCCCGAGCGCTTCCACCACATGCTGCGGGTCGCCAAGCCGACGTCCCCGATGTCGGTCGGCACCTGGATCCTCACGTTCTACGGGCCGTTCATGGGCCTGGCCGGGGCCGCCGAGCTGCTGCCGAGGCGCTTCCGGGCGAGCCTCGCCGGTCGCCTGCTCGGCCTGTCGGCCCGGCCCGCCGGCCTCGTCGCCGCCGTCGTGGCCCCGGCCGTCGCGTCGTACACGGCCGTGCTGCTGTCCGACACCGCCACCCCGACCTGGCACGACGCCCACCGCCACCTGCCGTTCGTCTTCGTCGGGTCCGCGTCGGCCGCCTCCGGCGGGCTCGGGATGATCGGCGCCCCGGTCGACCAGGCCGGCCCGGCCCGCCGCCTCGCCGTGGGCGGCGCGCTGCTCGAGCTCGCCGTCGAGAACCGGATGGAGAAGGCGATGGGCATCACGGCCGAGCCGCTCCACGCCGGCACGCCCGGGAAGCTCGTGCGCGCGAGCAAGGCCCTGACCGTCGCCGGCACCCTGGGCACCCTGCTGGTCGGCCGCCGCAGCCGGCTCGGCGCCGCGGTGTCCGGCGCCGCGCTCATGGCCGGCTCCGCCTGCCTGCGGTTCGGCGTGTTCGAGGCGGGACAGGAGTCCGCCCGCGACCCCCGCTATACGGTCGTGCCGCAGCGCGAGCGGGTGGAGGCAGGACGCGCCACCCGCATCCCCTAGCACCCTCCCTCGTCCTCTGGAGCTCCCCGTGGCCTACAAGACCCCGCAGGAGGCGTCCGCTGCTGCGGTCGTCGCCGGCATGCGCAAGGCGAACCTCACCCCGCCGAAGGCGCTCGTCGCCGGCTTCCTCGGCGGCGCGTACATCGCGTTCGGCAGCCTCGTCGCGATCGCCGTCTCGTCCGGCCTCGACCCCAAGACGTGGGGCACGCTGCCGACGCTGTTCACCGGTGCGGTCTTCGCGCTCGGTCTGATCCTCGTCGTCGTCGCCGGCGCCGAGCTGCTGACCGGCAACATGGCGATCCTGCCGATCGCCCTGCTGCGCCGCCGGATCACTCCGGCGCAGCTCGGCGTCAACTTCGGTCTCGTGCTCATCGGCAACCTGCTCGGGTCGGTCTTCGTCGCCTACTTCCTCGCCTACAAGACCGGCGTCGTGGGCGCGACCGCTGACGCCGCCGGCTCGGCCGGCCTCGAGCACGTCCGGGCCGTGGCGCTGGCCACCGGCAAGGGCGTGACCGAGACGAACCCCCAGATCTTCTTCCGCGCCGTCGGCTGCAACTGGCTGGTCTGCCTGGCGATCTGGATGGCCTACAGCGCCGAGGACATCGGCGGCAAGATCCTCGCCATCTTCTTCCCGATCATGGCCTTCGTCGCGATGGGCTTCGACCACGTCGTCGCCAACATGTTCTTCCTGCCGCTCGGCCACTTCATCGGCACGCCCGGCCTGGGCTGGGACGACGTCACGCGCAACCTCGTGATCGCGTTCCTCGGCAACCTCGTCGGTGCCGCGGTCTTCGTCGCCGGCATCTACGGGTACATGCACCTGAAGGACACCCCGGACGAGGTCGACGCGACCACGGGCGGGGCTGCTGCCCGCAGCGACGGCGGCGCGCCCGCCCGGAGCGGCACGCGGCGCTGACCGTGCCCCCTGCGCGCGACCTCGACGCCGGGCCGTCCGTCAAGGACGTGCTCGGCGTCGCTGTCGTCGTCGTGCTGGTGCTGCTGCGCAGCCGCCGGCGACGCCGGGCACGGGCGCGGGCCGCGGCCGACCCGCCGACCGTCCCCGCCGTGGCAGGGCGGACCTCGGCGGTGGAGCCGCTGGACCGCCTGCCCGTGGGTCCGGTCCCGCCCGGTCGGCCGCGGCTCGCCCCGGTGCACGCCGGCTCGGTCG
>JAOPWW010000126.1 GCA_025965495.1 Frankiales bacterium | reverse complement strand
TGTAAGCGGGGTTCTGTCCCGCCTCCCCGGAGGTCGGCGGTGACGGTCATCCATCTGGGACCGCTGTTGCCAGCGGCCTCGTGCGGTCTACCCGCAGACATCGGGCGGGCCGCCCTCGAGCGTCTGCGCAGAGCCCCCGGAGGGACTCCTCTCGACCTTGCTCCGGGTGGGGTTTGCCGAGCCGCCCGGGTCACCCCGGGCGCTGGTGCGCTCTTGCCGCACCGTTTCACCCTTGCTCTCCCCGGAGGGAGGGCGGTCTGTTCTCTGTGGCACTTTCCCGCGGGTCACCCCGGGTCGCTGTTGGCGACCACCCTGCCCTGTGGAGCCCCGACTTTCCTCGGGCTCCCCGCCCGAGAGCGGGTCGCCCGCGACCGTCCGGCCGACTCGTCCCGCGCAGAGGCTACGCCCAGGTCGTCGTCCGTAGCGCCCTCGCCCGGTGGTGGGACGACGCCGACAGCACGACGGCGCTCCGGCGCGCGCCGCCTCGACGGTCAGCGCCCCGATCTCGACCGCACCGGGCCCTCCACCGTGTCGGGCAGGCGCACCTCGCGAGCCGGCAGCTCGGCGGCGATGGCCTCGAGCGCGACGGCGATCCGCTCGAACACCTGGAAGTACGGGGGGACGCCGTCCGGCGCGGCTCGCGTGTTGTACCGCCGCCGGTCCGCACCGGCTGCCCGCCGTTCTCCTGCGGCACCGCGCCGCTCGTCGCCTTCTGGTCGCGCCATGGTGACCTCCCTGTCGAGGGTCGCCCGGAGGCGCCATCACCTCGCGAGAGCCTGTCCGGGGTCGCCGTGATACGTCGGACAGCGTCGCCGTCGAGCCCGTCGTCGACCGGTGACAGCAGTCGCGGCGCGGGTGCATCTGACGAGGGTCGTGCCCGCCGCACCGGGGACGCGATCGCCTCCCCGACGACGCCTCAGGACGCGCCGTCGACCAGCCCCTGCAGGTGCGCGGTGTCGTTCACGGAGCGGACGACGGCGGGGCCGTCGGCGTACCAGCGCACCTCCGACAGGCAGGCGAGGTCCAGGTGCAGGGCGTACAGCGCCGAGGGCGGGGCACCGAGCGCCAGCCGCAGCAGGGTCTTGATCGGCGTCACGTGGCTGACCAGCACGAGGGTCTCGCCGGCGTGGCGCGCGACGACGCGGTCGCGGGCCTGCTGCACCCGCACGGTGGTCGCGTCGAAGCTCTCGCCGTAGGGCGGGGCGACGGAGGTGCTGGCGAGCCAGGCGTCGAGCTCGGCCGGCCACTTCGTGCGGACCTCGGCGAACGTGTAGCCCTCCCAGTCGCCGAAGTCGGTCTCGCGCAGCCCGTCCTCGACCTCGACCTGCAGCCCCAGCGCCTCGGCCACCAGAGCGGCCGTCTCCCGGGCCCGCCGCAGCGGGGAGCAGACGACGGCGGTCGCCCCGCTGCTCGCCAGCCGGACCGCGGCCGCCGCCGCCTGCCGCTGCCCGACGTCGGTGAGCGGCTGGTCGCCGAGCCCGGAGAACCGCTTGTCGACGCTGAGCACCGTCTGGCCGTGGCGGAGCAGCAGGGCCGTGGTCGGGGGGGCAGGAGCCGGGTCGGACCAGCCCTCCAGCCGAGCGGGCGCGGACGCCTCCGCCTGCTGCAGGAACTGCTCGGCCGGGTCCTGCTGCCGGGTCTGCCCGCGCCCGGCGGCGTCCATCGCCTCGTTGGCGAGCCGGTCGGCGTGGCTGTTCTGCGCGCGCGGGATCCACGAGAACCGGACGCGGCCGAGGCGGGCGACGAGGTCGGCGGCCTCGCGCTGCAGCGGCTTCATCGCCGGGTGCTTGACCTGCCAGCGGCCGCTCATCTGCTCGACGACGAGCTTGCTGTCCATGCGCACGTCGACGTCGTCCGCGCCGAGCTCCACCGCCGCCTGCAGCCCGGCGATGAGCCCGCCGTACTCGGCGACGTTGTTGGTGGCACGGCCGATGCCGGCGGCGCGCTCGGCCAGCACCGCGCCGGTGGCAGCGTCCTTGACGACGGCGCCGTACCCGGCCGGACCGGGGTTGCCCCGGGAGCCGCCGTCGGCCTCGACGACGACGCGCACTACAGGCCGCTCTCGGCCGTCCGGACCATGATCCGGGTGCACTCCTCGTGCCGCAGCACCTCGTCCGGCGCGGCCGCGCGGATCTCGGCCAGCTCGTTGCCCATGAGGTCGAGCCGGCAGCCGCCGCACGCGCCGCGGGCGATCGCGCCGGCACCCACACCGCCCTCGGAGGCGCGGATCTTCTCGTAGAGGGCGAGCAGGTCGGCGGGCATCTCGGCGGCCACGGCCGCCCGCTCCGCGACGGTCCGCTCGACCTCGGCGTCGATGTCGCGGGTCGCACCCCTTGCGGCGGTCTCGGCCTCGGCCCGGGCCGCGAGGTGGGTCGCGCGGTCGGCGACGAGCTCGTCGAGGACGGCCTGCACGGCCTCGGCCTTCTCCATGACCTCGAGCTCCTTGTCCTCGAGGTCGGCCTGCCGGCGCCGGAGCGTCGCGTTCTCGTGCTCGAGGTCGGCCAGCTGCTTGGCGACGGTGATCGCCCCGGACGCCATCCGCTCCTCGTTGCGCACGCGCCGGGTCCGGACCTGCGCGATCTCCTCCTCGAACTTGCGCTGCTCGCGGGCGAGGTCGCCCGCCTCGGTCTCCGCGCGCACGAGGTCGTCCCGGCGGGCCGCGACCAGGCCGTCGAGGCGGGTCATCTCGGCCGCCTCGGGCAGCGTGCGACGGCGGTGCGCGAGGCGGTCCAGGGCGCTGTCGAGGGCCTGCAGGTCCAGGAGTCGGAGCTGGGTGAAGGGGTCGGCCTTCATGGTGTGGCGCTCCTCGAGCTCAGGCAGAACGGGTCGGTCACGAGCGTGCTGACCCGGGTCTCCAACCTAGTGGCGGCCCCGAGCAGCTCGGCCGCTGCGCCGCACCAGGGCCACTCGGTCGCCCAGTGCGCCGCGTCGAGCAGGGCGAGCCCCTCGGGCGCCTCGCTCGCGGGGTGGTGGCGCAGGTCGGAGGTGAGGAAGGCCTGCGCGCCGGAGCGGGCGGCGTCGCGCAGCAGCGAGTCGCCCGCTCCCCCGCTGACCGCGAGCCGGGTCACGACGGCGTCCGGGTCGCCCGCCGCGCGCACGCCCCACGACGTCGCGGGCAGCACCCGCTCGGCCAGCGCGAGCACCTCGCGCAGCGGCAGCGGCGCGGGCAGCTCGCCGACCCGTCCGGTGCCGGTCTCCCCCGCGACGGCGGCGAGCTCGAGGACGTCGAACGCCGGCTCCTCGTACGGGTGGGCCGCACGCAGCGCCCGGACGACGGCGTCCCGACGACCCCGCGGGAGGACCACCTCGAGCCGGGTCTCCCCGACGTGCGCCACCTCGCCTGCGGGTGCGGCTCCGCCTCGCGGACGGGGGGTGCCGGCGCCCGTCGTCGTCGGGGCCACGCGCTCGTCGTCGCCCAGCGCCCCCGCGGCGGACAGCGCGTCGAGCACCCGGTCGGCGTCGGCCACCGGGACGGACGCGACGAGCTTGTCCAGGGCGGATGCGCCGGACGTCGCCAGCGGCGTCGTGTCCGTGAGGCCGAACAGGTCGGCGAGCGCGTCGGAGACGCCGGGGCGGGCGTTGTCGGCGTTGGTGTGCGCCACGATCAGGGCGCAGCCGGAGGTGACCAGCCGGTGCACGACGCGGCCCTTCGGCGTCGTGGCGGCGACCGACGTGGTGCCCCGCAGGTACAGCGGGTGGTGCGTCAGGAGCAGGTCGGCGCCCCACGCGACCGCCTCCTCGACGACGGCCGCGACCGGGTCGACGGCGAACAGCACGCGCCGGACGTCGGCGTCGGGGTCGCCACACACCAGCCCGACGGCGTCCCACGACTCGGCGAGGCGCGGCGGGTAGAGCGCGTCGAGCACAGCGACGACGTCGGACAGGCGCACCTCAGCGCTCCCGGTCGGACCGCATCAGGGCCATCAGCACGACGTCGTCGTAGGCGCCCTCGACCCACGCGTGCTCGCGCAGCCGGCCCTCCTCGACGAAGCCGACCGCGCGGTACGCGCGCAGGGCCGGCTCGTTGGAGGCGAGGGTCTGCAGGTGGACCCGCCGCAGGTTGCGCGACCGGAAGGCGTAGTCGACGAGCACGCGCAGCGCGTCCCGGCCGTGCCCCTGGCCGCGGTGCTCGGGCAGCAGGGTGAGGCCCACCGACGCGTGCCGGGCGAGCGGGTCGGCGGCGAACAGCGCGACCTGCCCCACGAGGACGCCGTCGACGTCGATCGCGAACGCGGCGACCTCGCCGTCCTTCCGCCTGGCGGTGCGCCGCTCGACGTAGGCCTCGAGCGTCTCGGGGACCAGCGGGCGCTCCTCGGTGCGCGCCCACGTCACCGGGTCGAGCACCGCCCGCCACAGCGGCTCGGCGTCGTCGTCGCGCAACGGACGGAGCACGACGCGGGTCCCGGTGAGCACGTGGACCCAGACGGGAT
>JAOPWW010000121.1 GCA_025965495.1 Frankiales bacterium | reverse complement strand
CTCGGCGCCGTCCTGTTCGACATGGACGGGCTCATGGTCGACAGCGAGCCGCTGTGGACGCAGGCCGAGGTCGAGCTCGCGGCCGACCTCGGCGGCACCTGGGGCGACGACGTGAAGGCGGCCGTCGTCGGGACCCGCCTCGAGGTGGCGGTCCCCACGATCCTCACCTGGTACGGCGTGGAGCCCACCGACGAGCAGGTCGCGCGCACCAGCGCCTGGCTGCTGGGCCGCATGGTCGAGCTGTTCCAGGGCGCCCTGCCCGTGCTCCCCGGCGTCCGGGAGCTGCTCGCCGCGCTCCGGGCCGAGGCGGTGCCGGTCGCGCTGGTGTCGTCGTCCTACCGGGTCCTCGTCGACGCCGCACTGGCCGGTGGCCTCGGCCCGTTCGACCTCACCCTCGCGGGGGACGAGGTCGTGCACGGCAAGCCCCACCCCGAGCCGTACCTGACGGCGGCGGCCTCGCTCGGGGTCGACCCGGCGTCGTGCGTGGTGCTGGAGGACTCGCCGGCAGGGGTCGCGTCCGGCGAGGCGGCCGGGTGCGCCGTCGTCGCGGTGCCCAGCGTGGCCGGCGTGGTGTTCGGCACGGCCCCGAGGCGGCTGGTGACGACGACGCTCGCCGGGGTCGACGTCGCCGCGCTGCGGCAGCTCGTCGCGCGGACCGGCTGAGCGCGCCCCACCTAGACTCGGCACCGTGACGACCCGACCGATCCGCCTCATGGGCGATCCCGTCCTGCGCACGCCCGCGGCCGTGGTCACCACCTTCGACAAGGAGCTCCGGCGCCTCGTCAAGGACCTGACGGACACGATGCTCGACGCCCCCGGCGTCGGCCTGGCGGCGCCCCAGCTCGGCGTGAGCCTGCGGGTGTTCGTGTACGACGTCGACGACGCCTACGGCCACCTGGTGAACCCGGTCCTGCACTTCCCGAGCGACGAGGAGCAGGACGGTCCCGAGGGGTGCCTGTCGCTGCCCGACCTCACGTTCGACTGCCGCCGCAAGCAGCACGTCGTCGCGCACGGGCAGAACGTCTACGGCGACCCGGTCACGATCGAGGGCAGCGACCTGCTCGCGCGGTGCGTGCAGCACGAGACCGACCACCTCGACGGGATCCTGTTCGTCGACCGGCTCGACGCCGAGACCAAGCGGGCCGCCCTCGAGGCCGTGCGGCTCGCCGAGTGGGCGAACGAGCCCGTGCCGGTGGTCAAGCAGAGCCCGCACCCGCTGTTCGGGCGCGCACGCTGAGGACTCGGGCGTGAGGCTCGTCTTCGCGGGGACCCCTGCCCCCGCGCTGCCGTCGTTGCGGGCCCTGCTGGCCAGCGGCCACGACGTCGCCGCCGTCGTCACCCGCCCGGACGCCCCGGCCGGCCGGGGCCGGACCCTGCGCCCGAGCCCGGTCAAGGAGCTCGCCCTCGAGCACGGCGTCGAGGTCCTGACGCCGAAGCACCCCCGCGACGACGACTTCCAGCAGCGGCTGCGCGCGATCGCCCCCGACTGCTGCCCCGTCGTCGCCTACGGCGCCCTGGTGCCCCGCCCGGTGCTGGACGTCCCGGTCCACGGCTGGGTGAACCTGCACTTCTCGCTGCTGCCGGCCTGGCGCGGGGCGGCCCCCGTGCAGCACGCCCTGCTGCACGGCGACGAGACGACGGGCGCGTCGGTGTTCCTGCTCGAGGAGGGCCTGGACACCGGGCCGGTGTTCGGGGTGCTGACCGAGACGGTCCGTCCCAGCGACACCTCGGCCGACCTGCTCGAGCGCCTGTCGGTGGCCGGCGCCGGCCTGCTCGTCGCCGTCCTGGACGGCCTCGAGGCGGGGGAGGTGCAGGCCGTGCCGCAGCCGGCCGACGGCGTCTCGCTCGCCCCCAAGATCACGGTCGACGACGCCCGAGTCGACTGGACCGTCCCGGCGCTCCGGGTCGACCGGCAGGTCCGGGCCTGCACCCCGGCGCCCGGCGCCTGGACGACCTTGCGTGGCAAGCGGGTCAAGCTCGGCCCGGTGACGGTCACCGACGTGCCGCTCGCGCCCGGCGTGCTCGACGGGGACCTCGTCGGGACGGGCACGACCGCGGTCCGGCTCGGCGAGGTCCGGCCCGAGGGCAAGGGCGCGATGCGGGCGGCGGACTGGCTCCGCGGGCTGCGCGCCGAGCCCGGGGAGGCGTTCGCGTGAGCAGCCCCGACCGCCCCTCGAGCCCGAGGGGCGCCCGTCCGACGAGCGGCGGAGGCACCCCGTCCGGCGGCCAGGGCCGCGCCAACGCCCAGCAGAAGGCCCAGAAGGCGAAGGCCCCGCAGCTCCGGGCTCCCACGGCCGACCCGGCCCGGCTGGCGGCCTACGACGTCCTGTCCGCCGTCCGGGAGCGCGACGCCTACGCCAACCTCGTGCTTCCGGGCCTGCTGCGAGAGCGCCGCCTCGACACCCGGGACGCCGCCTTCGCGACCGAGCTCGCCTACGGCGCCCTGCGCGGGCGCGGCCTGCTCGACGCCGTCCTGCAGGCCTGCGTCGACCGCCCGCTGGCTCAGCTCGACCCCCCGGTGCTGGACGTGCTGCGGCTCGGGGCCCACCAGCTCCTGCGGATGCGCACCCCCGTGCACGCCGCGGTCAGCGCCACCGTCGACCTCGCCCGGCGCGTGACGACCGCGGGTCCGGCTGCCCTCGTGAACGCCGTCCTGCGCAAGGTCGCGGCGCAGGACCTCGACGAGTGGCTGGCCCACCTCGAGCCGGAGGACGACGTCGTCGGGGCGCTGGCGCTGCGGCACAGCCACCCCCGGTGGATCGCCTCGGCCTTCCGTGACGCGCTGCGCGGCGACCTCGACCAGACCGCCCTGGCGCTCGAGGCCGACGACGCCCGCCCGCAGGTCCACCTCGTGGCGCGGACCGTCGACCGGGACGAGCTGGCGGCGGCCAGCGAGGGCACGCCCGGTCCCTGGTCCCCGTACGCCGTCCGGCTCGAGGGCGGCGGCGACCCCGGCGACGTCGACGCCGTCCGGGACGGCCGGGCCGGCGTGCAGGACGAGGGCAGCCAGCTCGTGGCGCTGGCGCTGGCGGGCGCCCCCCTGGAGGGGCCCGACCGGCTGTGGGTCGACCTGTGCGCCGGCCCTGGCGGCAAGGCGGCGCTGCTGCAGGCGCTCGGCGACCAGCGAGGCGCCGTCCTGGTCGCCTGCGAGGTCCAGCCGCACCGCG
>JAOPWW010000104.1 GCA_025965495.1 Frankiales bacterium | reverse complement strand
GTCGAGCCGGAGCAGGCGGGCCACCATGGTGCCGACCTGCGCCTTGTCGGCCCGGCCAGAGCCCGTGACGGCGGCCTTGACCTCCGACGGCGTGTGCAGCGCGACGGGCAGGCCGCGCCGTGCGGCGCAGACGATCGCGACGGCGCCGGCCTGCGCCGTGCCCATCACCGTGCGGACGTTGGCCTGGGCGAACACGCGCTCGACGGCGACGGCGTCCGGGCGGTGCTGGTCGAGCCAGGACTCGATCTCGACCTCGAGCGCGACCAGGCGCGCGCCGAGGTCGTCGGCGGCAGGGGTGCGGGCCACGCCGACCGCGACCAGCACCGGCGGCCGTCCCGGGGCGCCGTCGACGACGCCGAGACCGCACCGGGTCAGCCCGGGGTCGACGCCGAGCACGCGCACGTCCCACACCCCTGTCCGACCGGCCGTTGTTCGTCTCGACGCTAGGTGGGGACAGCGCACCGGCCGGGAGGCGCGCCCGGTGTGGTGGCATGGAGGTGTCCGAGCAGTGCAGGTACGGAGGAGATCGATGACCAGCGGTGACCCGGTACGGCTGCTCGCAGTCGGCGGCTCCGCGGGGGGCGTCGACGCCCTGCAGCGCTTCGTCGCCGCGCTGCCGGCCGACCTGCCCGCCGCCGTCGTCGTGACGCTCCACCTGGGCGTCGGCAGCCCCGGCCTGCTGGCCGACATCCTCGACCGCCGCTGCGCCCTGCCCGTGCACACCGCCGAGGACGGCGTGCGCCTGCTCCCGGGGACCGTCCACGTCGCCCAGCCCGACCTCCACCTCGCCGTGCTCGACGGCGAGGTGCGGCTCGGCAGCGGCGCGCGGGAGAACCACCACCGGCCCTCCATCGACGTGCTGTTCCGCTCGGTCGCGCTGGCCTGCGGACCCGGGGCGGTCGGCGTCGTGCTGACCGGCATGCTCGACGACGGCGCGGCCGGCCTGCGCGCGCTGGCCGACCACGGCGGGAGCGCGCTGGTCCAGGACCCGGCCGAGGCGCAGTTCCCCTCGATGCCGATCGCGGCGCTGCAGGCGGTCCCCGGTGCGGTCGCCCGCCCGCTCGACGGGCTGGTGCAGGAGGCCGTCCGGCTGCTGCGCGAGCCGGTGAGGGAGGCGCCGCCCCCCGACCCGCACGCCCGTGCGGTCCTCGAGGCCGAGCTGCGCAGCGCGCTGGAGCTGGACCCCTCCCTGCTCGACGGCGACCTGCTCGGCGCGCCCTCGCAGTTCAGCTGCCCGGACTGCGGGGGCAACCTGCGGGAGCTCCGCGCCGACGGTGAGCCCGCGCTGCTGCGCTACCGCTGCCGCACCGGCCACGCCTACAGCCCGCAGAGCCTGATCGAACAGCAGGCCGACACCGTGGAGAAGGCGCTGCACACGGCGCTGCGCTCCCTGGAGGAGCGGGCCGACCTGTCCGCCCGCCTCGGCCACGCGGCCGCCGACACCCACCGGCCCGTGTCGAGCAGCCACTTCCTGCACCGCGCCGAGGAGGCCCGCCGGTCCGCGGAGGTCCTGCGGCGCCTGCTGGCCGAGCACCGCGCGGTCGACCGCACCAGCGCCGACGTCGCGGTCGGCACGTGAGCGGGGACCCCCGCGCCAGGCGCACCGGACCCGCCGACGAGGAGGTGGACCCCGCCTTCGAGGCGCTGCTGGAGTTCCTGCGGGACACCCGGGGCGTCGACTTCACCGGCTACAAGCGGGCCAGCCTGCGGCGGCTGGTCGCCCGGCGGATGCAGACCGCGGGGGTCGACGACCTCACGGCCTACCTCGACCAGCTCCAGGTGGACAGCACCGAGGTCCGGGCGCTGTTCGACAGCCTGCTCATCAACGTCACGTCCTTCTTCCGCGACCCCGCGGCCTGGTCCAGCCTGCGCGAGACGCTGCTGCCGCAGCTGCTCGCCTCGCTCGACCCGGACGAGCCGATCCGGGTGTGGTCCGCGGCCTGCGCGACCGGCGAGGAGGCCTACACCCTCGCCGTCCTGCTGCACGAGGCGCTCGGCGACGCCGAGTACCTGCGCCGCGTGAAGGTGTACGCCACCGACGTCGACGAGCAGGCGCTGGCCTCGGCCCGCGCCGGCCGGTTCAGCCGCAAGAGCCTCGACGCGCTCACCGACGAGCAGGTCGAGCGCTACTTCCCCGACTCCGCCGGCGACGGCGCGCGGGTGTTCCGCACCGATCTGCGACCGACCCTGATCTTCGGCCGCCACGACCTGCTGGCCGACGCGCCCATCTCCCGCGTGTCCCTGCTGGTCTGCCGCAACGTGCTCATGTACTTCACGGCCGAGACGCAGTCCCGGATCCTGGAGCGGTTCGCCTTCGCCCTGCTCGACAGCGGGCTGCTGGTCCTCGGCCGGGCCGAGATGCTGCTCACGCACACCGACCTGTTCGCGCCCGTCGACCTCGCCAACCGCATCTTCCGCAGCGTGCCCGGCCGGGGCCTGCGCCGCCTGCCGCCCACCCGCAACGACGCCGCCCGCGGCGCCGCCACCCGCCACGTCAGCGAGGCGGCGTTCCAGCACAGCCCCGACGCCCAGATCGTCGTCGACGCCGACGGTCAGGTGGCCCTCGTCAACGACGCCGCGGTCGCGGCGCTGCAGGTCCCGCGGTCGCTCACCGGCCGCCCCTTCTCCGACAGCGAGCCGGCCCGGCTCCTGCCCGAGCTGCGCTCCCGCGTCAACCGGGCCCAGGCCGAGGAGGTCGCGCAGAACCTGCACGACATCAGCTGGCCGCCGGCCGGGACGGAGGAGCGGCAGCGCTACTGGGACGTCTCGATCGCGCCGTTGCGGAGCGACGAGGGCGTCCTCGGCGTGCAGGTCGTCTTCGTCGACGTGACCCGTCACCACGAGCTGACGACGGAGCTCCACGCGGCGCACGCCGAGGTCCAGGCCGCCTACGAGGAGCTGCAGAGCTCGACGGAGGAGCTCGAGACCACCAACGAGGAGCTCCAGTCGGCGGTGGAGGAGCTCGAGACCACCAACGAGGAGCTCCAGAGCACCAACGAGGAGCTCGAGACGATGAACGAGGAGCTCCAGAGCACCAACGAGGAGCTCCAGACCGTCAACGACGAGCTGCGGGAGCGCACCGCGGAGGTCGGCGAGGTCAACGCCTTCCTGGAGAGCGTCCTCGCCGGCCTGACCACCGCCGTGGTCGTCGTCGACACCGACCTCAAGGTCATCGTCTGGAACGCCCGGGCGGAGACGCTGTGGGGCCTGCGCGCCTTCGAGGTCGAGGGCCAGCGGCTCGCGCTGCTCCCCAGCTCGCTGCCGGTGGAGGCGATGATGGGCGTGGTGCGGGCAGTGCTGCGCGGCCCGACGGCGGAGGCCGGCGCGTCGCCGACCGGGGCCGGGTCCACGACGGTCGAGACGGACCGCTTCGGGGCCCGGGTGCTGCTGACGCTGTCCGGCAGCCCGCTGCTCGGCCGCAGCGGTGAGGTCCGCGGCGCCGTCCTGACCCTGGACCACCACGACCTCGCCGCCCCCGACCCGGACTAGTCCGCGACCTCGAACCAGACGACCTTCCCTCCGGCCTCGAGGTCGGCGCCCGACCGGCTGGCGAGCTGGCGCAGCAGGTGCAGCCCGCGGCCGGACACCCGCTCGACGTCGAGGACCCGTCGCTGCTGCGGCAGCCGGGGGCTGCGGTCGCGCACCTCGACCCGGACCCGGTCGGGCAGTCCCCGCAGCCGGAGCCGGACGGTGCCTCCCGCGTGCAGCATCGCGTTGGTCACGACCTCGCTGGTCAGCAGCACCACGGTGTCGAGCCGGTCGGGCGGGAGGGTGCCGCCCCAGCGCTCGCGCACGAGGGCGCGGGCCCGACGCAGTCCCGCCGGGCCCTCGCCCAGCAGGACGTCGTCGCTCACAGCACGGTCGTGCCCGGTGGGCGGACGACTACGCGTCGGCGGCCGGTCACGGGGAAGACAGACCCGCGTGACCGAGACCCCGCCGCCCGGGCCCGACGACACCGACCCGGTCGCCCGCGCCCGCGCGCTGCAGGCGACGCTGCGGGACCTGGCGGCGGACATCGCGGAGACGGCGGAGCGGGTCGCGACCGTGCACGACGCCGTGGCGGAGACGGCCGACGCGGGGGTCACCGCCCTGGACGGGGACCGGGCGCGCGACGAGGCCCGGCGGGCCCGGGCGTTCGCCGAGCAGGAGCGCGCGGTCGCCCGGGGCGACGGTCCCGAGGGGACCGGGCAGCCGGAGGCGCGCGGGTCGGGGAACGGGCAGGGGCGCTGAGGCGCCTCAGCCGACCTGCTCGAGCACCTCGTCGCTGACGTCGAAGTTCGCCCACACGTTCTGGACGTCGTCGAGGTCCTCGAGGGCGTCGACGAGCTTGAGCACCTTGCGGGCCGCCTCGTCCTCGAGCTGGACCGTCACGCTCGGCATCCAGGCGATCTCGGCCGAGTCGACGGTCAGACCGGCGTCGGTGCACGCGAGGCGGACGGCATGGGTGTCGGCGGCCGCGCAGACGACCTCGAACCCCTCGTCGAGCTCGTTGACGTCCTCGGCCCCCGCGTCCATGACCGCCAGCAGGACGTCGTCCTCGGTGAGGCCGTCGCTCTTGGTGACCAGCACCAGCCCCTTGCGGTTGAACTGGTAGGCCACCGAGCCGGGGTCGGCGGGGTTCCCGCCGTTGCGGGTGATGGTCGTCTTGACCTCGGCCGCCGCGCGGTTGCGGTTGTCGGTGAGGCACTCGACCATCAGCGCCGTCCCGCCCGGGCCGTAAGCCTCGTAGGTGATGGCCTCGTAGGCCGCGACGTCGCCCATCTCGCCGCTGCCGCGCTTGACGGCCCGGTCGATGTTGTCGGCCGGGACGGACACGCGCTTGGCGCTGACGATCGCGTCGGCGAGGGTCGGGTTGCCGGCCGGGTCACCGCCGCCGGCCCGGGCCGCGACCTCGATGGTCTTGATCATCTTGGCGAACAGCTTGCCGCGCTTGGCGTCGACGACGGCCTTCTTGTGCTTGGTCGTCGCCCACTTGGAGTGGCCGCTCACGGTGCTCCCCCGTCGTTCGAGTGTGGCGCGTCAGCCTAGTCCGCGCACGAACAGCGCGTGGACGCGCGCGTCGCCCGTCAGCTCGGGGTGGAACGACGTCGCGAGCAGGTGCCCCTGGCGCACGGCGACGGGGTGGCCGCCAGGCTCGCGCGCGAGCACCTCGACGCCTGCACCGGTGCGCTCCACCCACGGGGCGCGGATGAAGACGGCGTGCACCGGTTCGTCGAGCCCGGCCACCTGCAGCGGCGCCTCGAAGGAGTCGACCTGGCGGCCGAAGGCGTTGCGGCGGACCGTGACGTCGAGGCCACCGAGGGTCGGCTGGCCGGGCTGGCCGCCCGTGACCTCGTCGGCGAGCAGGATCATCCCGGCGCAGGACCCGTAGGCCGGCAGCCCACCGGCGACGGCCTCGCGGAGCGGGTCCAGCAGCGCGAAGACCTGCAGCAGCCGGCCGATCGTGGTGCTCTCCCCGCCCGGGACGACGATGCCGGCGAGCCCGTCGAGCTCCTCCGGCCGCCGCACCTCGACCGGGTCGGCGCCGGCCTCGACCAGCGCGCGAGCGTGCTCGCGGACGTCGCCCTGCAGGGCGAGGACCCCGACCCGCGGCCTGCTCACGAGGACCCCGCTGCGTCCTGCACCCGGGTCCTCCGCGCGCGGAGCGACGCAGGACGCACGAGGGTCACCAGCCGCGGTTGGCCAGCAGGTCGCCGGCGCCGAGCTCGCTGGCCGAGATGCCCACCATGGCCTCGCCGAGCCCACGGCTGACCTTGGCGATCCGCTCGGCGTCCTGGAAGTACGCGGTGGCCTCGACGCAGGCGCGGGCGCGCAGCGCGGGATCGCCGGACTTGAAGATGCCCGAGCCGATGAAGACGCCGTCGGCGCCGAGCTGCATCATCAGCGCGGCGTCGGCAGGGGTGGCCACGCCCCCGGCGACGAACAGCACGACGGGCAGCCGGCCGAGCTCGGCGGTCTCGCGGACGAGGTCGATCGGCGCCCGGAGCTCCTTGGCCTCGGCGTAGAGCTCGGTGGAGTCCATGAGCGTCAGGCGGCGGATCTGGCTGTTGATCGTGCGGATGTGGGTCATGGCCTGGCTGACGTCGCCGGTGCCGGCCTCGCCCTTGGAGCGGATTATGGCCGCGCCCTCGGAGATGCGGCGCAGGGCCTCGCCGAGGTCGGTGGCGCCGCAGACGAAGGGCACGGTGAAGCCCCGCTTGTCGATGTGGTGCGCCCAGTCGGCCGGGGTGAGGACCTCGGACTCGTCGATGTAGTCGACGCCGATGGCCTGCAGGACCTGGGCCTCGACGAAGTGCCCGATGCGGGCCTTGGCCATGACGGGGATGGAGACCTCGGCCTGGATGCCGTCGATCATGTCCGGGTCGCTCATGCGCACGACACCGCCGTCGCGGCGGATGTCGGCGGGGACCCGCTCGAGGGCCATGACGGCCACCGCTCCGGCG
>JAOPWW010000075.1 GCA_025965495.1 Frankiales bacterium | reverse complement strand
GCAGCAGGCGGGCCCGGACCGCCTCGTCGGCGGCGACCGCGACGTCCGACAGCAGGGCGGACAGCAGCCCGGCCGCGGGGTCGTCGAGCGCCGCGGTGCCGCCGCCGCGCAGGAGCTCCACGAGGGCGTCGTCGCGGGCCACGGCCCCGAGGTCCAGGGCGCCGTCGTCGTCGGGAGGGAGGCCGGTCATGCGAGGACCTCCGAGGCGAGGGTGCGGAGCTTGGCGAGGGCGCGGTGCTGGGCGACCCGGACGGCGCCGGCCGTCATGCCGAGGGCCGCACCGGTGTCCTCGGCGGACAGGCCGGACACGACCCGCAGGAGCAGCAGCTCGCGCTGGGCCTCGGGCAGGCGGTCCAGCAGCAGGCGGGCGCGGGCGGCCTCGTCGCGGGCCAGGGCGGCGTCCTCGGGCCCTGCGCCGGTGTCGGCCGACTCGGGCAGGGCGTCGACGGGCTCGCTGCGGTCGCGGTAGCTCGCCCGGAGGGCGTCGGCGACCTTGTGACCGGCGATGCCGTAGGCGAAGGCCGTGAAGGAGCGGCCCTGGTCGACGTAGCGGTCGAGGGAGGTGAACACGGCGGTGCAGACCTCCTGTGCGACGTCGTCGGCCGACCCGTACGAGCCGTCCGTCCGCCCCAGGCGGGCTCGGCAGTACCGCAGCAGCCCGGGACGCAACCGGACCAGCAGCTCCTCGGCAGCCGCCGCGTCGCCCTCGCGGGCGGCGGCGACCAGCGGAGCCAGCTCGTCGGTCACAGCGGTCATCGTCGCTCGGGGTCCCAGCGTTACAGGCGCGGCGCAGCGCGGACCAGGTCCAGGCGCACCGTCTCGCAGGGGTGCAGGTCGAGCAGGACCTTCCCGTCGACGGCCCGGGCCACGCCTGCGCCCTCGCGGAAGGTCCCGGTCGCCGGCAGGACGGCGCCGCTGATGCGCGCGCTGCGTCCGCTGCAGCCGCCGGGGTCGGTCAGCCGACTGACCCGGGCGGTCGGTGCGTAGCCGGCGGGCACGGCGACCCGGACCCGTCCGGCGTGCCCGGGACCGGCCTGGTCGACGACGACGACCGACAGGGCACCGGCGGCCGGTCGCGCGACCGCCCAGGTCCGGACCTGCTGCCCCGGCGCGAGGGCGCTCTGCACTCCGCAGAAGGTCCGGCCGGGCAGGTCGCGCAGCAGGGCCAGGGCGTAGAAGCCGGGCCGCGGCGAGGCCTTCCCGTCCCGCACGACGAAGGGGGTGTACCAGGCGGTTCGGCGCTCGAGCGGGTAGTCCGCGCCGTCCCAGGTGTGCAGGCCGTAGCCGGCCAGGCCGAGGGAGGCGCCGGTCAGGACCGTGTCGACGAGCCAGGCGGTCGAGCCCGTGACGTCGCTGACGCCCTGCAGCCCGCCGGTGCCCACGCTGTTGGACTCCTCCACCCGCACCGGGACCCGGCCCGCCTGCCGCCGCGACTCCGCGATGCGGGCCCGCCAGTGCGCCGACACCGACGGGTCGAACAGGCTGCCGAGGGTCGGGCGGTTGGCGTAGTGGTGCCAGGTGACCTCCGACAGCCGCGCGCCCTGGGCGAGCCGCAGCGAGCGCACCCACGACAGGTCGCCGCCGTTGGACAGCGCCGGGCCCCAGAGCGGGACGGACCGGGTGAGCGGGTCGAGGGCGAGCGTCCGCGCGAACAGGTCGAACACCTGCAGGTAGGTCGCGACGCCCGGCTGGTAGGCGTCCGGCTCGTTGCCGACCTCGAGGGCGGCCAGGACGTGCCCTGGGTCGTGCTCCGCGGCGTAGCGGGCCATGGACAGCGCGACCGGCGTGACGCCGGTGCGCAGGTTGACCCCGAGCACGACCTTCCAGCCCGACAGCCGCCCGACGTCGAGCACCGCGCTCACCATCTGCGGGCTGACGACGCCCTGGAACAGCCGGTTCGCGGCGGTCGGGGCGACCGAGGACCAGACGTAGCCGTCCTGGCTGTCACCGCCGATCCGCAGCACCCCGCCCGAGCCGGACCGGGTCCGCAGGCTGCGCAGGACCTCGACCAGGGGCAGGCGCGCGCGCTCGGCCCGGGTCAGCCCGACGCCGGCCCACCGCTCGACCATGCTCCACTCGACCGACAGCCCGAGGAAGCCCTCCGGCACGGTCGCGCCGGAGCAGGCGCCGACGCGGACGTCGGCCAGGACGGGCGGCGTCGCGGCGAGGGCCGGCGTCGCGAGGCAGGCGAGCGCGAGCACGCCGAGCCAGGCCAGCAGGGCACGCAGCCGGTGCACCTGTCCCCCCTCGTCCCGCGGTCCTGCCGGAACCTACGTGACGAGACCGCGCCGGAAGCCGAGGGCGACCGCCTGGGCCCGGTCGTGGACCCCCAGCTTGCGGAACAGCCGCCGGGCGTGGGTCTTGATCGTGTCCTCGGACAGGTAGAGGTCGCGGCCGATCTGGCTGTTGCTCTTGCCCTGGCTCATGCCGGTGAGGACCTGGAGCTCGCGCTCGGTCAGCTGGGCGGCGGGCGGCCCGCTGCGGACGGCGTCGCGGCCCTCCATCGCGCGGCGCAGGGACGGCTCGACGAGGTCGGCGCCCTCCAGGGCGTGGGCGACGGCGGCGCACAGCTCCTCGTGGCTGACGTCCTTGAGCAGGTAGCCGCGGGCCCCGGAGGAGACGGCGGCGGCGACCTGGTCGCGGTCGTCCGCGGCGGTCAGCATGATCACCTTCGCGCCGGGGTGGGCCGACACCAGGCGACGGGTCGCCTCGAGGCCACCGAGGCCGGGCATCCGCACGTCCATGAGGACCAGGTCGGGCTTCTCGTGGGGGTAGCGCGCGAGCACCTCCTCGCCGGAGGCGGCGGTCTCGACCCGCCCGACGCCGGGGACGCCCTCGACGAACTGGCGCAGGCCCTCGCGCACGATGCGGTGGTCGTCGCAGATGAGAACGGTCGTCGTCACGAGCAGGCCTTCGGCTGGGAGGGGGTCGGGCTGGAGGACAGGGACGGCGGCAGGGACAGCGCGGGCAGGCGCAGCTGCAGCCCGCCGGGCGGTTCGGCGAGGTCGCCGGCCAGGGCGCGGGCCCGCCGGACCCAGCGCTCGGGACGGTCGAGGGGACGACCGCCGTCGAGGTCGAGCAGGACGTCGCCGTCCGGCGTGGTGCCGACGTGGACGTCGCCACCGACGGCCTGCACGAGGCGGTAGGCGAGCACGCGGGCGGCAGGGGCGAGCCGGGCGCAGGCCGCAGGCTCGACGTCGAGCGCGAGCGGCTCCCCACCGGCCTCGACCCGGCGCTCCGACAGGGCCGCGAGCGCCGCGGGCAGGTCCTCGACGCCGCGGGC
>JAOPWW010000059.1 GCA_025965495.1 Frankiales bacterium | reverse complement strand
GGAGCCGGGTGGCGAACCAGCTGCGGGACTGGCAGGTCCGCCACGCCCCGATCCACCGGCCCTGGCAGAAGGTCCGCATGAACGCGGTCAGGCCGTCGTACCAGTCGTGGTTGCCCGGGACGACCTGCAGGTGCGGCGCCACCGCCTCCGGCAGCTCGGGCAGCGCGGCCCGGTACGGCCCCACGAGCCGGTCCTCGTAGCCCTCGACGCTGCCGGCGGGGTAGCACTCGTCGCCGCCCATGACGAGCAGGCGTCCGCGCTCGGTGCGGTGCACGGTGCCGCCGTCGCGCGTCGACAGCTCCAGCTCGGGCCGGCCGAGGAGCGCGGCCACGGCGTACGTCGCGTCGAACCCGTCGCCGGTGTCCGAGACGTAGTCGACCCACAGGGCGTCCGTGCCCACGGGCAGCACGCTGAGGTCGAGGTAGCCGGCAGCAGGGACCGATCCCATCTGCTCGCGCTTGTCGTTGTACGCGCCCAGCAGTCCGCTGACGACCGCCTCGCCGGCCGAGCGCAGCAGCAGCCGCGGGGACAGCCAGCGGGTCGCGGGGCGACGGGTGAAGGACGTCGCGGGGTCGTCCGTCGGCCCGGCCCGCACGACCACGGGCGGGGGCAGGCGCTCCTGCAGGGGCACCGGCCGCTGCGGACCGACCGTGGTCATGCCGGGCTGCCCGCGTGCAGGAGCCGCTCGCCGTAGGTGGTCCACAGCTCGCCGAGGAACACGCGGCCGAAGACCTCGACGGCGTGCGCGCCGCCGGTCAGGCCCGGGCCGCTCCCGCGGAAGGTCGTGAGCTGGCGCAGGAAGTCGGGGACGTGGATCGTGATGATCCCCGTCCCGAGCAGGGGCGCGGTGAGGTCCTCGACCGGCTCGACGTGGCCGGCGAGCAGCCGCACGTAGAGCGTCGAGGTGTCGCGCCAGACGTCGGCGCCCGGGTCGTCGTGGACGTCCTTGTACCCGGCGAGGGTGACCGGGTTGCCGGCCGCGTCCTCGAAGGGGAGCCGGTAGAGCATGCGGCTGCGGCGGCTGTCGCCGTCGTGCACGAAGAGCCCGAAGCGGCCTCCTCGGACAGGCCTGCGGCCGCCGAGGACGTCGCAGTCGACCCACCCGTCGGCGGTGCCCGGGCGATCCGGGTCGGTGACGAAGGCGTCCACGTCCTCCACCGCGATGGTGAGGTGGAACATCAGGGACGTGCCCTGCTCCCGGCCGACGTCGTGCCCGCGCTGCGGGTCGGCCTCCCCGAACGTGACGAAGCCCTTCATCTCCTCGGTGAACTCCAGGCGGCATGCGTCCGGGGAGACCGGCCGGGCCTCGACCGGTGCCCGGCTCTCCGGGAGGACGACGACGACCGGCCGGCCGACGGCGACCTGCTCGAGCAGGTGCTCGGCGAGGCGGTCGGCGAACGCCGCGATCGTCAGGGAGGGGTTGGCCCCGACCGGCCCCGGCATCGCCGCCCCGTCGGCGACGTACAGGCCCGGGTGGCCGAAGGCCTCGCCGTAGGCGTCGACGACGCCCTCCCCGGGGTGCTCGCCCATCGGCGCGCCGCCGAGGGCGTGCACCGTCACGACCCGCCGCCCGAGGTGCCAGAGCGGGTCGTCCTCGTAGCGGGCCCCGAGCTCGCCGGCCAGGTCCCGGACCACCCCGCGCAGCCGGTCCAGGTAGTCGAGCGAGGTCGCCGTCGTCCAGTCCACGTCGAGCTGGCCGCGCCGCAGCCGCAGGACGCCGTCGGGGACGTCGCGGCCCATCCCGAGCAGCGGCAGCATCGTCGACGACGCCGTCCCGGGACCCATCAGCGCCTGGAGCTCGCGCCCGAGACCGCTGCGGGCACTGCCCGTGAGCCGCGCGCGGAGCCGGCCGGACAGGAAGCGGGCGGCGCGCACCAGGCCGCCGGGAGCGTCGGCGGCCTCGGCCAGCCAGGCGGCGAACGCAGGGAAGCCGGCGTCCTCGACGTAGGCGCCGCGACCGGTCGCTCCCGTGCCGTCGACCTCGTCGGGCAGCCGGACCGCGCTCGTGATGACCGGACCGCGGCTGCCGTCGAGCAGCCGCGGGCCGCCGTCCGGCGTCGTCGCGCCGAGCAGGAAGGCCAGCAGGTCGCCGTTGCCGCTGAAGCGCGTCCCGAGCGCGGCCGACAGCCCGGGCAGGGCGCCGCGGTTCTTCAGCAGCAGGTAGCTGGTGCCGAGCGCGCCCGCACCGAGCACCACCCGGTCGGCCGTCAGCTCGACGAGCGGGAGCCGCCCCGTCCGGGTGCGCCGCCCCTCCGCCGAGGGCTCGTGCCGGACGTAGGACACGCGGTAGCCGCCGCCGTCGCGCGGGGCGATCCGGCGGACCTCGCTGCGGGTCCGCACGTCGGCCCCCGCGGCGACCGCGGCGGACAGGTACGTGTGGTCCAGGGTGTTCTTGCTCCCGGTGTTGCAGCCCAGGTCGCACTCCCCGCAGAGGGTGCACGTGGTCCGCGGGAGACCGTGCAGGTCGGGGTAGGCGTACGGCCGCACGGGCTGCCCCGGGACGGGCGGCTCGCCCTCGTTGCCGAAGGTCACCGCGAGCAGGGGCAGCTGCCAGTCGAGCCCGAGCCGCGCCGCGGCGTCGCGCAGTTGCACCGTCTTCGGCGTCGACGCGTACGGCTCGCTCTCCGTCGGGTACCGCTGTCCGTGCAGCATCCGCTCCACCGCGTCGTAGTGGGGGTCCAGGTCGGCGCGGCTCACCGGCCAGTGCTCGTACCCGCCGCCGGGCAGGGGGCTGTTCTTGACGAACCAGTGCTCGTCCTTGCGCAGCAGCACGTTCGCGTAGACGAGCGACCCGCCTCCGAGCCCGCTGGCCGCGACCGCCTCCGTCCCGCGGAAGGACCAGACGTCGAACAGCCCGTGCAGGCCCTCGCTCGGGTCCCACAGCGCGGCCTGCATCTCGTGCGGCGTCCGGGCGAAGCTGCCCGGGGGGTAGGCCTTGCCGCGTTCGAGCAGGCAGACGCGCAGCCCGCCGGCCGCGAGCCGGTAGGCCGTGACCGCTCCCCCGAAGCCGCTCCCCACGACGACGACGTCGACGTGCTCGGTCGTCGTGCTGCTCGCTGCCGTGTCCGCCATGACGCCCCCAGGGCTCGGCCGAACGGGTGAAGACGTCCCACCGTGGACCTGACGGGGGCCGGCGTCCAGTGGTCGTCGTGCGGCCGGCACTCCCCCGGACCCGCGCCCCTGGTCAACCCCGCTCATCGGGCCTACGGTCCGTCGTGCGGGCCCTGGTGCCCGCTCCCGCGGTGCGCGACCTGCCTGCGCCGCCGCTCCGACGGTCCGGCCGTGTCGCCCTGCGCCGCGAGGCCCCCGCCCGTCGACCGCGACGTGCCGGAGTCCGCACGTGCCTCGAGGAGGACCTCGTGAACGGCTTCGCGACGTGGCTGGCGGACGTCCTCACCGACGCCGGACTGCACGTCCGGGAGCTGGACGGCTGGCGCACGCGCGGCCACTACGACGGAGGCTTCTCCGGGCTGCGCGCCGTCGTCTGGCACCACGACGCCAGCGGCGAGGGCGACTCCCCCGGCGTGCCGGCCGCCATGCTCGGCAACTGGGACGTCGCCGCGGCCCAGCTGTGGGTCGACCGGTCCGGCGTCTGGCACGTCCTGGCCGCGGGACCCGCCTACCACGCCGGTCGCGTGCTCCCTGGCAAGCCGGACAACCACACGTCGCTCGGCGTCGAGACCGACCACACGACCGGTGAGGACTGGCCCGAGGCCCAGCTCTTGAGCCTGCGGGTCGGGACGCACGCCATCCTCTCCCACCTGGGCACGGACGCCGCGCACGGCCTGGAGTTCCACCGGACGGTCTGCTCGCCGCCCGGACGCAAGAGCGACCCGGACGGCCTCGTGCTCGCCGACGAGCGCCGTCGGGTGGACGCCGTGGCCCACCCCGTGCCCGGGCTCGTCCCTCCGCCCCGGCCCCCCGTCGACCTCCCCTTGCACAAGGGAGACCACGGCGACCGCGTCGGGGACGTGCAGCGCGCCCTCGCCAAGGCCGGCAACCCCGACCTGCAGGAGACGGGCTCGTTCGACGGCGCGACCGACCTCGTGCTGCGCCGGTTCCAGGACAACCGGGGGATCGACGAGGACGGCGTCGTCGGACCGCTGACCTGGGCAGCGCTGCGGGTCGTCGCGCACGCCTGACGGAGCCGGTTGACCGGTCGGACGGCCGGGAGTAGGACGGTCGCAGGCCGCGCCCCCGGCGCGGATCCCGGTCGTGGGGGCGCGACCGCTGCCGGGCGGGGGACGGCCATGGGCACCACCGCGCCGTCGCGGCCCACGACCCGGCGCGACCACCGCACGGACGTCCTGCCCCTGCACGCCCTGGACGGGCTGCCGCTGACGCTCGTCCACGTCACCGGGCGCCACCCACCCTCCCGCGGCCCGGTGCTGCTCCTGCACGGAGCCGGCGTCCGGGCCGAGCTGTTCCGGCCCCCGCTGCCGCGCACCTTCGTCGACGGCCTGCTCGACGCCGGCTGGGACGTCTGGATGGGCAACTGGCGCGCCTCGATCGACCTCGAGCCGGTGCCGTGGACCCTCGACGACGCCGCGGCGTGCGACCACCCCGCGCTGGTGCGCGCCGTGCTCGCGCAGACCGGGGCCCGCACCCTCAAGGCGGTCGTGCACTGCCAGGGGTCGTCGTCGTTCGTCCTGGCAGCGGCAGCCGGGCTGCTGCCCGAGGTCGACACGGTCGTCAGCAACGCCGTGTCCCTGCACCCGGTCGTGCCGGCCTGGTCGGCGGTCAAGCTGACCCGGCTCGTCCCGCTCGTCGCCCGGCTGACGCCCTCGCTGTCCCCCGCCTGGGGCGTGCGCAGCCAGGGACCGGTCTCCCGCGCCGTGACCGCGGTGGTGCGCGCCACCCACCGGGAGTGCGACAACACCGTGTGCCGCCTGGTCAGCTTCACCTACGGCAGCGGGCACCCCGCGCTGTGGTCGCACGACCACCTCGACGAGGCGACCCACGCGTGGGTCCGCGGGGAGTTCGGCGGCGCGCCGATGTCGTTCTTCGACCAGATGGCGCGGAGCGTCGGGGCGGGTCACCTGGTCAGCACGCGCCCCGGCCTGCCACCCGACCCGGTCGCGCAGGCGCCGCAGACCGACGCGCGCTTCGTGTTCGTCGCCGGCGAGGACAACCTGTGCTTCCTGCCCGAGAGCCAGCAGCGGACGTTCGAGCACTTCGCCCGCTGGCGGCCGGGACGCGACGCCCTGCACCGCGTCCGCGGCTACGGCCACCTCGACGTGTTCCTGGGCCGGCACGCGGCCCGCGACCTCCACCCCCTGCTGCTCGAGGAGCTCTCCCGGTGAGCCTGCTGCTGTCCGCCGCCCGCGCCGCCCTGTCGCTCCTGCCCGACCCCGTGCCGGCACGACAGCGCCGCCTCGCCGGCCGCCGCGCCCGCGTCGACGGCATCGACTTCACCCTGCCCGTGGA
The DNA here is from genome assembly GCA_025965495.1 of Frankiales bacterium. GTDB lineage: Bacteria > Actinomycetota > Actinomycetes > Mycobacteriales > SCTD01 > RYN-122. The sequence goes on along the minus strand of JAOPWW010000059.1, from coordinate 422 downwards.
CTCGCGCGACACCCCGGCACTGGTCGCCGCCTTCACCTGCGACGCCCGGGCCGCGGCCGCCCTGCTGCCCGGCGGCGAGGTGCACCCGCTCCGCCTGCTCCGGGGTCGCAGCCTGTTCGTCGTGACGGTCGTGGACTACACGAGCACCGACATCGGGCGCTACGTCGAGCACTCCCTCGCCGTCGCCTGCACGCACGGGCCCGACCCCGCACCACCGCTGCTGCCAGGCCTCCTGCAGGGCACCTACGGCACGGGGCAGTACGTCCTCGACCTGCCCGTGAGCAGCGAGGTCTCGGTGCACGGCGGCAAGGGCATCTGGGGCATGCCCAAGCACCAGGCGAACCTGGACTTCCTGGTGACCCCGACGACCGTCAGCAGCCAGTACGACGTCGACGGCCTGCTCGCCTGCCGCATCGCCATCG
>JAOPWW010000427.1 GCA_025965495.1 Frankiales bacterium | reverse complement strand
TCGTGCCTGGCTGCGGTCGGTGATCTTGATCCGGACCCTACCGCTGCGTGCCCCCGCTGCCCCAGCCCGAACCTGCCCGCCGCGACCGGCGCCGCTGTGCCGGACCGCACACGTGCAGGGAGCGCAGCCGGCAGGCCCGGTCGCCGGCCCGCCGGTAGGCTCTGCCTGTGACGACGCTCGCCGACCCGCCTGCTGTCGCACCGTCCTCGGCCGGCTCGCGGGTCGCCGCCACCGTCGGGGCCTACGTCGCGCTGACCAAGCCGCGCGTCATCGAGCTGCTCCTGGTCACCACCGTCCCCACCATGGTGCTGGCCGCCCGGGGGCTCCCGTCGCTGGGCCTGGTGCTCGCCACGCTGCTGGGCGGCTCCCTCGCGGCCGCGTCCGCGAACGCCCTGAACTGCTGGTACGACCAGGACATCGACGTCCTCATGCACCGCACCGAGCGCCGCCCGCTGGCCCGGGACGCCGTGAGCAGCCGGGCCGCCCTGGTCTTCGGGCTGGTCCTCGGGGTCCTCAGCTTCGCGGTGCTGGCCGTGACCACGAACCTGCTCAGCGCCTGGCTCGCCGTCGCCACGATCGCCTTCTACGTGCTCGTGTACACGATGGTGCTCAAGCGCCGGACGTCGCAGAACGTCGTCTGGGGCGGCGTCGCCGGGTGCATGCCGGTCGTCATCGGCTGGTCCGCCGTCACCGGCTCGGTGTCGCTCGCGCCGCTGGTGCTGTTCGCCGTCATCTTCCTCTGGACGCCGCCGCACACCTGGGCGCTCGCCATGCGCTACCGCGAGGACTACGCCGCGGCCGGCGTCCCGATGCTCCCGGTCGTGGCCCGGCCGCGCACCGTCGCCCGCCGCAGCGCCGTCTACAGCACGGCGATGGTCCTGGCGTCGCTGCTGCTCGTGTGGCCGCTCGGGGTGAGCGGCGCCCTGTACGGCGTGGCCGCCGCGGCGCTCGGCGTCGTCTTCCTGCGCGAGAACCACCTGTGGGTCCGGGCGGCCGACGCCGACGAGCCCGGCACGCCGATGCGCCTGTTCCACTGGTCGATCACCTACCTCGCGCTGCTGTTCCTCGCCGTCGCGGTCGACCAGTTCGTCTGACGGCGTGACCGCCCGCGTCGGCGTCGCGACCTGCGCCGACCGGCCGGAGCTCGACGAGGACGGGCCGCTGCTGCTGGCCGCTCTGCGCGCGGCCGGGCTCGAGCCGGTGGTCGGGGTGTGGGACGACCCCGCCGTCGGCTGGCCGGGCCTGGACCTGGTGCTGGTCCGGAGCGTCTGGGACTACCCGCGCAAGCACGACGCCTTCCTGCGCTGGGTCCGCTCCTGCCGCCGCACCGTGAACCCGGCCGACGTCCTGGTGTGGAACACCGACAAGGCCTACCTGGACGACCTCGCCGCCGCCGGGCTGCCGACCGTGCCGACGCGGTTCCTCGCGCCGGGGGAGGCGTTCGAGGCGCCCGCGCACGAGCACGTCGTCAAGCCGTCGGTCAGCGGCAGCGCCGCGGACACCGGCCGGTTCCCCGCCGGCTCGGACCAGGGCGCCACGCTGGTCGCCCGGCTGCACGCCCAGGGCCGCACGGCGATGGTCCAGCCCTACCTGGACGGCATCGAGCGCGACGGCGAGACCAGCCTGCTGTTCCTCGGCGGCACGTACTCCCACGCCCGGCGCCGTGAGCCGCTGCTGGCGCAGGCCGGTGCCCGCGAGGCGGTCGTCGTCGACGACGTCCTGCTGACCGTGCGGCCGACCGAGCCCACGCCGGAGCAGCGGGCGGTGGCCGAGGCGGCGCTCGACGCCGTCCCCGGGGGCCGGGGCCGACTGGCCTACGGCCGGGTCGACCTGGTGCCCGGCCGCGACGGACCGGTCCTGCTCGAGCTGGAGCTGACCGACTGCTTCCTGTTCCTGCGTTCCGCGACCCCGCAGGCGGTCGCCCGGCTGGCCGCCTCGGTCGCGGCGGCGCTCTAGACCGGCTGCAGCGTCCGCTCTGCGGCCGCCGGGGCGCCGGCGTCGAGCGGGCCGCGGTCGCGGGTGGCGAGCACGACCCGCACCGCGGCGACGAGCACGAGGCAGGCGCCGGCGAGGTGGGCGGCGACCAGCACGACCGGCAGGGCCGTGAAGTACTGGACGAACCCGATCAGGCTCTGGCTCAGCTCCACGCCGAGCAGGACGGCGGCGGCGCGGACGGCGGCGGCGGGCGCGTCCGTGGCGCGCAGGGCGACCCAGAGCCCGACGCTCGCACCGACGAGCAGCAGCACGAGGTCGGCGTGGAGCTGGCTGACGGCAGCCGGGTCGAGCCCCGTGCGGGTGGCGGCGGCGTCGCCGGAGTGCGGACCGGACCCGGTGACGACGGTGCCGACGGCCAGGGTCGCGGCGGTCAGGGCGAGCAGGCCGAGGGCGAGCGGCCGCAGCGGCTCGCGGACGACGGTCCGGGCCGGCCGGTCGCCCTCGCCGGTGCGGACCCACAGCACGACGGCGTTGCCGATCAGGACGGTGGACAGCAGGAAGTGGGCCATCACGGTCCAGGGGTTCAGCCCGGTGAGGACGGTGACGCCGCCGAGGACGGCCTGCGCCGGGATGCCCAGCGCGCCGAGGACGGCCAGTCGCACCAGGTCGCGGCGGCGGGGCCGCTGGCGGACCGTGGCGACCACGAGGGCGACCACGATCGCGGTCAGCACGAAGGTCAGCATCCGGTTGCTGAACTCGATGACGCCGTGGACCCCGTACTCGGCCTGGTTGACGTAGCTGCCCTTCGTGCAGCGCGGCCAAGTGGGGCAGCCCAAGCCGCTCGAGGTCAGGCGGACGGCGCCGCCGGTGACGACCAGGACGCTGTTGGCGACGACGGCGGCGAGGGCCAGCGCGCGCACAGTGGGCGCGGTCGGGCGGGCGGGGGGCACACCCCCAGGGTAGGGCCGCCGTCCGGGTCCGGCCTGTCGACTGAACTCCCGTTCAGTGGCAGGCTGCGCGGGTGACGCCGCCCCGCCCCGCGCCCGTCGAGAGCGGTCGCTCGCTGCCGGTGCGCCGGTGACCGCGGAGCCGCTGGCGCGCGGGGACGGCCGGGAGCGGGTCCTGCGCGAGGCGGTGCGCCTGTTCGGCGAGGCCGGCTTCGCGGGGACCTCGGTGCGGGCAGTCGCGTCGGCGGCCGGCGTCTCGCCGGCCAACGTCATGCACCACTTCGGGACCAAGGACGCCCTCAAGGAGGCCACCGACGAGCGCGTCCTCGGGGCCCTGGCCGCCTCGCTGAAGCAGGCCGCGGCGGCCGTGCTCGAGGGCGGCGACCCGGTCGAGGTCGGGACGCTCGTCGGCGACCCCGGCGTCCGGGGCTATCTTCGGCGGGTCCTGCTCGACGGCGGCGCGGCCGGCGAGGCGCTGGTGGCCGACCTGGTCGCGCTGGTCCGCGCGGGGCTGGAGCAGGCGGCGTCGGCCGGGCGGGTCCGACCGGGGGCGGACCTCGAGTACGCGAGCGTCCAGGTGCTGGCCCTCACCGTCGGGCCGCTGCTGCTGGGCCCCCTGCTGCCCGGCTTCGAGGCGGGGACGTCTCCCACCTCGGTGGCCGCGCGGGCCGAGGCCGACATCGCCACGCTGCGCGAGGGCCTGCTCCGCAGCTAGGCCGCGCCGGCCCGGGCGCTCGCCCGGTCCAGCAGCGCGAGCAGGGCCTCGTCGACGACGGCCTGCCGCGTGATGTTCACGCTGTGGCCGGCGCCGGGCACGACGACCAGCTCGACGTCGGGACCGAGGTCCTGCGCCATGCGGCGGCTGTGCGAGGCGGGGGTGAGCCGGTCGCACTCGCCGACGAGCACCGTGGTCGGCACCTGCGCCAGGACGGGCAGCGACGCCGTCTCGTCGTGGGCGAGGAAGGCCGGGTAGAAGGCCGCGCTCGTGGTCATGGGGCAGGCCTCGAGGAGGTCCTGCACGAGGTGGACGAGCTCGGGCGTCGCGTCGTCGCAGCCGAACAGGTAGCGCTCGTAGAAGAAGTAGCCGACCCGGGTGCCGCGCTTGCGCGAGCGCTCGAGCAGGGGGGCGAACAGGCGCAGCACCCGCAGCCAGACCGGCACGAGGTGCAGGGCCGACCCGATCCGGACGGTCGCGCCGACGAGGCCGCTGGTGACGAGGTCCCCCGCAGAGGTCGCGAGCAGGAACGCCCCGGCGACGCGGTCGCGGACGAGGTC
>JAOPWW010000518.1 GCA_025965495.1 Frankiales bacterium | reverse complement strand
AGGGCGATCGACCCGCCCAGGGCCTCGACGCTGCGCTCGCAGGTGGCCAGCCCGATCCCCGTGCCGCTGACCTGGCCGGCGTTGGAGGCCCGGGCGAACAGCTGGAACACCCGCTCCTTGGAGGAGTCCGGGATGCCCCGGCCGTTGTCGGCGACGACCAGCACGACCCGGTCGGGCAGGTCCTCGCGGGACACCCGGACGTGGGCCGTCCGGTCGGGGTCGCGGTACTTCACGGCGTTGCCGAGCAGGTTCTGCAGCACCTGCCCGAGCAGCAGCGGGTCGGTGCGCAGGCGGCCGAGCGGGGCCACCTCGACGACGGCACCGGCCTTCTCGACGTGGTGCACCACGTCGGCCTGCACCTGCAGGGCGAGGCGGTCGAGGTCGACGTCGACGGCGGGTTCCGGCGCTCCGGAGGTCGCGTAGCGCAGCAGGCCGTCGAGCATCCCCTGCAGCCGGACGGCGGCGACGCCGGCCTGGTCGAGGCACTCGAGCACGACCGGGTCGAGGTCCTTGCCGCGGCGCCGCGCGAGCTGCAGGAACCCGAGCACGCCGGTCAGGGGGTTCTTGAGGTCGTGGGCGACGCGACCGGCGAACGCGGTGAGCTCGGCGTGGCTGCGGTCGAGCTCGCTCAGGCGCTTCTGCAGGCCCAGCGCCTCGCGCCGCTGCTGCAGCAGCCGGGCGGCCGACGCCGCGAGGTCGGCGAGGCCCTCGCGCTGCTGCTCGTTCAGCTCACGGGGAGCGCTGTCGAACGCGCAGAGCGTGCCGATGACCCGGCCGCTCTCGTCCCGCAGCTGGTGGGAGGCGTAGAAGCGCACCTCCGCCTGGCGACCGGTGACCCACGCGTTGTCGGCGAAGCGCGGGTCGGCGCTCGCGTCCGGCACGAGGACCGGGGCGTCCTGGCGCGCGGTGACGTCGCACATCGACTCCTCGCGGGGCGTGGCGGCGCCCGCGAAGCCGTGGGTGGCGACCTGGTGCTGCAGGGTGCTGTCGAGCAGGTTCACCGTGGCGGTCGGCACCCCGCAGACCGCGGCGGCGAGGCGGGCGACCTGCCGCAGCTCGGGGTCGTCCGGGGCGACGTCGAGGCCGTGCGCGGCCAGCAGCGGGTCCACGACGGGAGCGGTCACGACGACGCCTGCCCGGGCTCCTGCGGCGGGGCCAGCTCCTCCAGCGGGGCGAGCAGCTCCTCCCCCGGCTGGAGCAGGCCGGCGATCTCGCGCAGCCCCAGCCACGACGGGTCCTGCAGCACCTGGACCTGCCAGTCGTGGACGTCCATGCCGGCCGGGGGCGCGTCGCGCCAGGGCATCAGCACGTCGGTGCTGCGGACGTAGGCGACGTACTCGCGGACGCCGTCGACGGTGAGGGCCGCCACCAGCCGGCCCTGGTCGCCGAGCGCCTGCACCAGGCCCGCCTCGAAGGCCTTCAGCGCGGGCCGCTCCGCCGCCGAGGGCTGGCCGCTGCTGTCGGGCTCGAGCAGGTGGACCCCGACACCGACCTGCAGCGGGAAGCCCTCGAAGGGGGCCCCGAGGGCGACGGCCTCGTCGAGCAGGGTGACCGCCCGCAGGCCGCGCCCGTCCTCGGTGTACTCCCCCTGCAGGGTCACCCAGCGGGGGACCACGACGAGCAGGTCGTCGTCGGGCGGGGGCAGGGGTGCGTCGGTCACGACGACGATCCTGCCGCAGCCAGCAGCGCGGCGGTCGTGGCGGCCTCCGCGTCCTGCCCGGTGGCGCGGGCCAGCTCCAGGGCCTCGCGCAGCGCGGCCACCGCGGCGTCGGGCTGTCCGCAGGCCGCCAGGGCCGAGCCGTAGGCGCGCAGGGCCAGCACGCCCGAGCGGCTGTCCTCGCTCGGCAGCGCGACCGCCTGGCGGGCCGCGGACAGCGCCTCCTGCGCGCGGCCGAGCTCGAGCAGGGTGCCGGCGCGGTGGGCGAGCGCCTGCCGGCGGGGGAACAGCAGGGCCGGCCGGGTGGAGGTCTCCAGGGCCGCGTCGAGCTCGGCGAGCGCGGCGTCGAGCTGCCCGCGACGTCGCAGGACCTGGGCGAGCAGCACCTTGGCCCCGAGCACGGCGGAGGGCTCGAGGTCCAGCCCGGCGAGCACCGCCTGGGCCCGCCAGACCGCCCCCTCGGCGCCCTCGAGGTCGGCCCGGTCGAGGTGGGAGTAGCCCAGGGCGACCAGGGCGAGCGAGGTGACGAGCGGGTGCCGCGACTGCTCGGACAGCGCCGCCGCGGCGGTGAGGTGCTCGACGGCGCGGTCCGGCTCGCCACCGCGCCGGGCGGCGATCCCGAGGGCGACCAGGGCCATGGCCCGGCCCCAGACGTCGCCGACCTCGCTGAAGCGCTCGAGCGCCCGGGCCGCCTCCTCCTCCGCGACCTGGTGCTCGCCGAGCTCGGCGGCCGCGAGCGCGTCGATGGTCAGCAGCGCCGCGACCCCCCAGCGCTCGCCCATCGCCTGGCCGAGCGGCAGCACGGAGCCGGCGAGGTCGCGGGCCTCGGCCAGGCGCCCCTCGAGCAGCCGCACGAACCCCTCGGTGCCGGCGACCCAGGACAGCCCGCCGGTGTCCTCGAGGCCCGAGAACACCTCCGCGGCCTGCTCCAGCGTCTCGTCGGCGAGGTCGTAGTCGCCGCGCGTCGTCGCGCTCCAGGCGAGGTGCTGCAGGGCCCAGCCGGCGCCCCGGGCGTCCCCGACCTGCAGCGCGAGCGCGTGGGCCTGGCGGAAGCGCTCCTCCGCGCCCTTGAGGCGCCCGTCGAAGTAGTCGAGCAGGCCGAGCTGGCGCAGGGCCTCGCCGGTGAGCCGGTCGGCGCCGGCGGTCCCGGCCGCCGCGAGCGCGGAGACGAAGGCCTGGGTCGCGCCGACGCTGTCGCCCCGCTTGCGCCGGACGTCGCCGAGCACCACCAGGGCGCCCGCCCGCACGGCGTCCTCGGCGGCGGACAGCGCGGGCAGCAGCTCGGCCTCGGCCTCCTCCAGGCGGTGGAGCGCGGCCAGGGCGGAGGCGTGCGCGACCCGCACCGGCACGACGAGGTCGTCCGGGAGCGGCTCGCCGAAGGCGGGGTGGTCCAGGCCGAGGGCGCGGGCCAGGACGTGCTCGGCCCCGGGGTTGTCGTCGCGGGCGAGCGCGGTCTGGCCGAGCCGCGCCAGGGACGCGAACGCGATCCCCCGGGCCGCCCAGGCGGGGTCGTCGCGCGGCAGCCCCATCTCAGCGGCGAGGCGCACCGCCCGCTCCCCCTGCGACGCCGCGACGAGGTCGGCCTCCCCCAGCCGGCCGGACGGCTCGCCCGCGACGTGGGCGGCGGCCGCGGCGTGCCGGCGGGCCCGCTCGGCCTTGGCCAGCCCGGCGTAGGCGACGTCGCGCACCAGCGTGTGGCCGAACCGGAAGACCTCCGGCGCGGCGTCGGCCTCGAGCAGCCGGCGCTCGAGCAGCACCGCGAGCGCGGCCTGCACGACGGCGGGGTCGCCGTGGCCCGAGGCGCGCCCGACGGCGCACAGCCCGGGCAGGTCGACCCGCACGCCGAGCACGCTCGCGTCGCGCAGCACCCCCTTGGCCGGGCCGACCAGGCCGTCGATGCGGGCCGCCAGCACCGCCTGCACGCCGGCGGGCAGCAGGTCGCTCGGCAGGTCGGCCGACAGCCGCCAGCGGTCGCCGTCGCGCTGCAGCGCCCCGCGGTCGACGAGCAGGTGGAGCAGCTCGGCGAGGAAGAAGGGGTTGCCCTGCGCCCGCGACAGCAGGGCCTCCCTCACCGCGGCGTCGAGCACCGCGTCGGGGCTTCCGGCGGGTGCCCCGAGGTAGGCGCGCAGCAGGCGCTCGGCCGCGCTCTGCTCGAGCGGGAGCAGCGGCAGCAGCTCGGCCGACGGCAGGTCCTGCCACCAGACCTCGCCCGCGCGCTCGAGCATGTCGGGACGGCCGACCGCCAGCAGCAGCACCC
>JAOPWW010000506.1 GCA_025965495.1 Frankiales bacterium | reverse complement strand
GCCCGCTCGGGCTCGGCCGCGAGCGCCGCGTCGGCAGCGGCCCGCGCCGCCACCTCGCCGCCGGCGTGGCCGCCCATGCCGTCGGCGACCACCCAGGTGCTCGCCGAGAGGGCGTACGCGTCCTCGTTGCCGTCGCGGACGCGACCCGTGTCGGTGGCGGCTGCGGCTGTCCCCATGCGGTCATCCTGCCCGGTGGCGGGACGACGACGCAGGCGACCTGGGTCAGACGCGGAACTGGGCGACGAGACCGTGCAGGTGGGCCGAGACGCCGGTCAGCTCGCGGGCGGCGTCCGCCGTCGTGAGGGCACCGCTGTTGGTGCTGTCGGCCGTGCGGCTCAGCGTCGCGAGCGTCCCGACGACGTCCTGCGAGCCGGTCGCGGCCTCGCTCACCGCGCGGCTGATCTCGTTCGTCGTCGCGGTCTGCTCCTCGACGGCGCCGGCGATGGTCGTCTGGGTGTCGGAGATCCGGTCGACGATCTCGGTGATCCGGCCGATCGCGGAGACGGCCGACTCGGTGTCGGACTGGATCGCCGAGATGCGGCGGGTGATGTCGGCAGTCGCCCGCGCGGTCTCCTGCGCCAGCTCCTTGACCTCCCCGGCGACGACGGCGAACCCCTTGCCGCTCTCGCCCGCCCGCGCCGCCTCGATGGTGGCGTTCAGGGCGAGCAGGTTGGTCTGCTCGGCGATCGCGCTGATGGTGCGGATGACGTCGCCGATCTCGGCCGACGACGCGCCGAGCTGGACGACGGCGTCGTTGGTCTCGCGGACGATCCCGACGGCCTCGCCGGCGACGGTGGCGGCGTCGCTGGCGCCCTGGGCGATCTCGCGGATGGACGCGGCCATCTCGTCCGAGCCGGCGGCCAGGGCGGCGACGCTCGCCGACACCTGCTGGGCGGCGCCGGCGGCGCGGTCGCTCTGGTCGGCCGCGTCGCGGGCCGTCGTCGTGAGCTCGGCGGAGGAGCCGGTCAGGCGGGCGGCGGCGGACTCCAGCTGGGTCGAGGAGGCGCCCATCCCGGCGAGCGCGGTGGCGAAGCGCTCGACGGTGCGGTCGAGGGCGCCGGACAGGCGGGCGACCTCGTCGGTGCCGGTCGCGCCGAGGCGCCGGGTGAGGTCGCCCTCGGCGACGGCGTCGAGGACCTCGACCGCCCGGCCGAGCGGGACGGTGACCGAGCGCGTGACGACCCGGGCGACGACGGCGAGCCCGAGCAGCGCGACGGCCAGCAGCCCGAGGACCAGCCGGGTCGCGGAGCGGTGGGCGGCCTCGGACCGGGCCTGCGCGGTGAGGATGTGCTTGCCGACGGTGTCGTGGATGGCGCCGAGGGCGTCGTCGACCTCGTGGTTGCGGTCCTCGATCTCGGGCTCGCGGGCGGTGAGCGAGCCGGGCTTCTTGTCCGCGGTCGCCACCCAGGTCTGGACGAACGCCGTGAAGGCCGTCACCTTCGGGCCGACCGCCACGACCTCGGCCCGGACGTCGGCGGGCAGGCCCGGCGCGAGGGCCTCGGCGTAGACGCCGTCGATCGTGGCCGCGTCGTCGACGAGGTCCTTGCTGATCGAGGCGGCGTCCTTCTCCGCCAGCGCGCGGTAGGCGCTGACCTTGAGCTCGCTCTCCCGGGTGTCCAGGTGGTTCAGCGAGGCCTCGAGGCGGAACAGGCGCCCGCGGGCGGCGTCCGCCTGGGCGACGCTGCTCACGGAGTGCAGGCCGACGGCGCCCAGCAGGGCGGAGACGAGCAGGGACAGGGCGGCGAGCAGACCGATCTTGCGGCCGACCGAGAGCGAGGACATGTGCCCCTGTCGGCACGAGTCACCGATCGTGTAGCCGACGTCTCGGTGTGGCGGGCGCCGCAGGAGGGGTAGGGGCCCGGCGACCAGCCCCAGCCGCTCCCCCGGGAGCAGAGGAGAGCCATGACCGAGCCCACCGCCACTCCCGCCACGTCCGCAGGGACCACCCAGCCCGCCGGTGCCGGCGTCTCCGACGACGAGATGTCGTCCGAGGTCGCCGAGCAGACCAGCAGCGACCTCGCCGTCGAGGAGGCCTTCCAGGAGGAGGCCGACGGCGCGGCGAGCGACGTCGAGGCGGCCAAGGGCGGCACGCCCGCGCCGTGACACGGGGCGGGACGCCCGAGGTCTAGGACCTCCCGGCAGGCGGCTCGGGCGCTACGCCCTTCGGGTCACAGCCCGAGCCGCTTGCTGATCACCTCGTCCATGATCTCGTCCGTGCCGCCGCCGATGCGCAGGATCCGGCTGTCGCGGTAGTGCCGCTCGACCTCGGCCTCGCGCATGTAGCCCATCCCGCCGAACAGCTGCACGGCCTCGTCGACCACCTCGTCGCAGGCCAGGCACGCAGTGTTCTTGGCCATGCTGACCTCGGTGACGGCGTCACCGGTGGCCAGCCACAGCTCCATCGCCGCCCGGGTGCACGTCCGGGCCTCCCAGGTGCGCCTGGCCATCCGCGCCACCTCGTGCCGGACCCGCTGCCGTGCGGCCAGCGGCTTGCCGAACGTCTCGCGGTCCTTGACCCACTGCAGGGTCAGGTCCAGGCACCGCTGCGCCGTGGCGTAGGCCTGCACGGCCAGGCCGAGCCGCTCGCTCTGGAACTGCTGCATGATCTGCAGGAAGCCGCTGCCCTCCTCGCCGACCAGGTTCCCCACGGGGACGCGGACGCCGTCGAAGGAGAGTTCGGCGGTGTCGCTGCAGCGCCAGCCCATCTTGTCGAGCCGCTTGCTGACGGTGAAGCCCGGCGTCCCCTTGTCGACCACGAGCAGGCTGATCCCGCCGTGGCCCTCGCCGCCGGTGCGGACCGCGACGGTCACGAAGTCGGCCCGGACCCCGCTCGTGATGTAGGTCTTGCTGCCGTCGACGACGTAGCAGTCGCCGTCCCGGACCGCCCGGGTGCGCAGCCCGGCGACGTCGCTGCCGCCGGACGGCTCGGTCACCGCCAGCGCGCCGATCATCTCGCCGGCGAGGGTCGGGCGGACGTAGCGGTCCACCAGCTCGGGGCTGCCGTTGCGGGCGACGTGGGGGCAGGAGATGCCGTGGGTGAGCAGGCTGGCGACGACGCCGCCCGAGCCGCCGCCGAGCAGGATCTCCTCGGTGAGGATCGCGGCGTCGATGCTGTCCCCGCCGCTGCCGCCGACGGCCTCCGGGAACGCCAGACCGAGCAGCCCGGCGTCCGCGAACGTCTTGTGCAGCGACCGCGGCAGCTCGCCGTCGAGCTCCCACTGCCCGACGTGCGGCGCGACCTCCTTGGCGACGACGTCGCGGGCGAGCTGGCGCAGGGCCCGGCGCTCCGGCGTCTCCCAGAGGCTGGTCGGCGTGGTCTCCATGTGAACGGACGTTAGCGTGGTGGCGTGTCCCCGGCTGCCCCTCCGCGTCGCGAGCTCGTGCTCGCCGCCGCCGCCGACCTGTTCGCCGCCCGCGGCTACCACTCGGTCGGCATCGACGACATCGGGGCCGCGGCCGGCATCACCGGTCCCGGCGTCTACCGCCACTTCCCCGGCAAGCTGGCCCTGCTCGAGACGCTGTGCGACCGGGCCATGACGAGGATGCTCGAGGGCGCCCGCCAGACCCGCGCGGAGTCGGCGTCGCCGGCGGAGGCGCTCGAGGCGCTCGTCGACCTGCACGTCGCCTTCGCGGTCGACGAGCGGGCGCTGCTCGGCGTGTGGGTCCGCGAGCAGCGCGCCCTGTCCGACGACGTCCGCCGGTCGCTGCGCCGCCGCCAGCGCGAGTACGAGCAGGTGTGGCGCGGACCCGCGTCAGCGCTGCGCGACGACCTCGCCCCCGAGGAGGCCGCGGTCGTCGTCGTCGCCGCGCTCGCGCTGCTCAACGCCACGGCGGTGGCCGACGTCGCCGTGCCCCCCGCCCGCCTCAAGCACCTGCTGCGGCGGACGGCGCTCGCGACCCTGCGGGGCTAGAGCGCTACCGGGCTCTGGCCCCCGCCGGAGGTCTTGTCCGCCTGCGCGAAGTGCGACAGCGGCACCTCCAGGAACAGGCCGCTCCCGCGGAAGGCCAGGACGCCGTCGGGCGCCGTGCCGGTGCACGACACCCAGAGCTTGCGGCCGTCGACGCTCTCGACCCGTCCGCGCACCTCGTACTCCTGGCCGAGGAACACGGGCTTGAGGTACTCGACCTCGAGCTTGCGCGTCACTCCCGGCTTGCGGACGACGTACAGCAGGTAGCCGAGCAGGTCGTCGACGACGGTCGCGACCGCGCCGCCGTGCGCGATGCCGGGCGCCCCGCTCTGCGCCTGGCTGAACACGTGCCGCGTGACGACGTCGTCGCCGTCACGGCGCACCTGCAGGTGGAAGCCGTGCTCGGCGTCCGGCCCGCACCCGAGGCAGGTCGGGTAGTGCGCGGGCAGGACGTCGGTGTCGATCTGGCCGACGACGCTCCTGAGGTGGCTGCGGACGAGCTCCTCAGACACCGAGCGTCCGGCCGATGATCTCCTTCATCACCTCGGTCGTCCCGCCGTAGTTGGTCTGCACGCGGCTGTCGATGAACGCCTT
>JAOPWW010000453.1 GCA_025965495.1 Frankiales bacterium | reverse complement strand
GCGCTGGAGATGGAGCCGGGCGTGCAGCTGTTCCTGGAGTACGTCGACCGGTTCGGCCTCGGCTACACGGTGGTGTCCGCTCCCCGGGCGGTGCTGCCGGCCTACGACGGCCCGCTCGAGCTGCCGGCGACCACGGGAGTGCGCGGTGGGTGAGCGTCATGGGTGACGGCGTGCGGACGTTCCTGCGCGGGATCGGGCAGACGCTCATCACGCTCGGCGTGGTGGTGCTGCTGTTCTGCGTCTACGAGCTCGAGATCACCAACATCTACACGGGCAAGCAGCAGCACGCCCTCGCGCAGGACCTCAAGGACGCCTGGGCCGCCCCGACGCCGGCCCCCTCGCCGGTCCGCCCGGGGACGGTCGCGCCCGCCGCCCCCGTCGCCGTCCCGCTCGGCCAGGGCCTCGCCGTCCTGCGGATCCCCCGGCTGGGCCGCAGCTACGCCAAGGTCGTGCTCGAAGGCGTCGGCGTCCCCGACCTCAAGCGCGGGCCCGGCCACTACCCCGGCACCGCCCTGCCGGGCGCGGTCGGCAACGTCGTCGTCAGCGGGCACCGCACCACCTACGGCGCCCCGTTCGCCGACCTCGACCGGCTCGTGCCCGGCGACGCCGTCGTGCTCGAGACGCGTGACAGCTGGTTCACCTACCGGATGACCGGCGTGCAGATCGTGGCGCCGACCGCGATCGAGGTGACCTACGCCGTGCCGGGCAACCCCACGGCGACGCCGACCCAGCGCCTCCTCACGCTGACCACCTGCAACCCCAAGTACTCCGCGAAGCAGCGCCTGGTCGTCCGAGCCCGGCTCGAGAGCCGCCTGGCCAAGGCCCCCGGCGTCGTCCCGCCCGCCCTGACGGAGGACTGACGTGTACGTCTGGTTCTGGCGCTCGCTCCCGGGCCCGCTCCCCGTGCGGCTGCTGCTCGCGCTGCTGGCGTTCGCCGCCGTCGTCGCGCTGCTGTTCTTCGTCGTCTTCCCGAGGGTCGAGCCGCTGCTGCCGTTCGGCGACGTGACCGTGGAGCAGTCCGCCGGGCCCTGAGGCGTCCGCAGCCCCGTGAGAGCATCCCGAGCGCGCCGCCGCCCGACCCGTCCGTCCTCGACCGCCGCCCTGGAGGCGTCCTCGTGCCCCCGCCCGCCCGCCGCCGCCGGCCCGCCGCTCCCGAGAGCGCTCCCGAGACCGTGCCGAGCCCCTACGCCGCCCGCCCGTGGCTGGCGAGCTACCCCGAGGGCGTGCCGGACGACTACGACTTCCCGGCCGTCCCCGTCACGCGCCTGCTCGACGACGCCGCCGCGTCCTTCCCGACCGGCGTCGCCCTGGCCTTCCTCGGCGCGACCCTGACCTACCGCGAGCTGCGCGAGCAGGTCGACGCGTTCGCGAGCGCCCTGCACGGCCTCGGTGTCGGCAAGGGCGACCGGGTCGCCCTGGTCCTGCCGAACTGCCCGCAGAACGTCATCGCCTTCTTCGCCACGCTCCGGCTCGGGGCCGTCGTCGTCCAGCACAACCCGCTGTCGACCGAGGCCGAGCTGCAGCACCAGCTCGCCGACTGCGGCGCGACCGTCGTCGTCTGCCTCGACCGGGTCTACCCGGCGGTCCAGGCGGTCCGGGCCCGGACGGCCGTCGCACAGGTCGTCGTCACGAGCCTCGCCGACTACCTCCCGACGGCGTCGCGGCTGTCGCTGCTGCTGCCGCTGCGGGCCGCGCGCCGACGCCGAGCGGACCTGGTCGCCGACCTGCCCAAGGGCGCGGAGGTCCGGCAGTTCACCGCCCTGGTGAAGGGCGCCGGGCTGCCCGCGCGCCAGGTCCCGCTCGACCCGCGCACCGACCTCGCGCTGCTGCAGTACACCGGCGGCACGACCGGCGTGGCCCAGGGCGCGATGCTCACCCACCACAACCTCGTCAGCGACACGTACATGAACCGGCTGTGGGACACCGAGGCGACGGCCGGCAAGGAGACCACCCTCGCGGTCCTGCCGCTGTTCCACGTCTACGGGCTGACCGTCGCGATGCTCAACACCGTGCTGCTCAGCGGGACCCTCGTGCTCGTCCCCCGCTTCGACGTCGACCGGGTGCTCGAGGCGGTCGACCAGCACCGGCCCACGCTGTTCCCCGGCGTCCCCCCGCTGTTCCGTGCGCTCGCCGACAGCCCCAAGGCCCGGGAGCACGACCTGCGCTCGCTGCGGCTGTGCCTGTCGGGTGCGGTGAAGCTCCCCGTCGACGTGCAGGAGCAGTTCAGCGCCCTCTCCGGCGCACGGCTCGTCGAGGGCTACGGCACCACCGAGACCTCCCCGTCGACCCACTGCACGCCCACGACGGGGGAGGTCCGGCCCGGCTCGATCGGCGTCCCGCTGCCCGGGACCCTCGCCAAGCTCGTCGCGCAGGACGACCCGTCCCGCGAGGTCCCCGTCGGAGAGCCGGGCGAGCTCGCCGTCTCCGGGCCGCAGGTCTTCGCCGGGTACTGGCGCTCCGAGGAGCCCCCCGCCACGACGCCGGACGGCTACCTGCTCACCGGCGACGTCGCCGTCATGAGCGAGGACGGCTGGTTCACCGTCGTCGACCGCAAGAAGGAGCTCATCGTCGCGGGGGGCTTCAACGTCTACCCGAGCGAGGTCGAGGCGGTCCTCGCCGCGCTGCCCGGCGTCGTCGAGTCCGTCGTCGTCGGGGTGCCGGACCGGTACCGGGGCGAGACGGTCAAGGCCTTCGTGGTCCAGACGGCCGGCGCGGACCTGTCCGAGGCCGACGTCCTGGAGCACGT
>JAOPWW010000429.1 GCA_025965495.1 Frankiales bacterium | reverse complement strand
GCCCGGAACGCGGCCAGGTCGCGGCCCGGCCCGCAGCCGAGGTCGACGAGCGGGCCGCGGGCAGTCCCCGCCACCCGGTCGCGCCAGGCGAGGAAGTCCGCGCTCGTGCCGGCGTCGCCGGAGCGCGCGGCGTACTCCTCGGCGATCCGGTCGTAGGTGTCCCTGGTGCCGCGCAGCCGCGGGTCCTCGCTCACGGCGTCAGCATGCCCGGGTCAGCCGGTCCCGAGGGGGAGCGGCGGGTCGGGCACGAGCAGGGGGGCCGGCTGCTCGAGCCGCGGCAGGGTCCGGACGTCGCGGGACAGCAGCCCCAGCGCCATCGCCACCACGCCGAGCAGCCCGCCGTACCGCAGCACCTCGGGGCCGCCCAGCAGGTCGGCGGCCGGGCCGGACAGGACGTAGCCGAGGGGCAGCAGGGCCAGCGAGCCCATGTGGTCCCAGGCCGAGATGCGCGACAGCAGGTGGGGCGGGATCCGCTGGGCCAGCGCGGTCTCCCACCAGACGGCGAACACCCCGATGCCCAGGCCCGCGAGCGCCATGAGGACGTAGAGGACCGGCAGCGGCGGCCCGAGCGCGAACGCGGCGACGCAGCCCGGCCAGGGGACGGACGCGACCTGGGCGGCGAGCATCGGACGGCGGGGCCGCCAGCGCGCGCCCACCAGGACACCCGTGACCGTGCCGACGCCCCAGGCGGCGTTGGCCAGGCCGTAGACGGCGTCGGTGCCGTACAGCTGCTCCGACACGGCGGCGCCGAGGACGTAGAACGGCGCGAGGGCCAGCAGCAGCGAGGCGCTGAACGACAGCACGACGACCCACACCCAGGCGCGCTCGCGCAGGGCGACGAAGCCCTCGCGGAGCTCGGCGAACACGGTCGTCCCGCCGACCGGGGCGTCGCCCCGGGCGCGCGGGCGGATCCGGAGCACCAGGACGGCGGACAGCACGAAGGTCGCCGCGTCCAGCCCGAACGCCGCCGCACCCCCGACGCCGAGCACCAGGGCGGTCGACAGGGCCGGGCTGACCACCTGGGCGAGCTCGCGACTGACGCCGCTCAGCGCCTGCGCGCCCTGGATGTCGGCCTCCGCCACGGTCTGCGGCACCAGGCCCGTGTAGGCGGGGCGGAAGAAGGCCTCGGCGGTCCCGAACAGCACGCCGATCACGACCATGTGCCAGACCCGCACGGCGCCGGTGAGGATGAGGACGGCGAGCAGGCCGTGCAGGCACGCCCGGACCGCGTCGCTGGTGACCATGAGCGTCTGGCGTGGCAGGCGGTCGGCCAGGACGCCCCCGAACAGCACCAGGACGACCAGCGGCACGCTGTAGCCCGCCAGGACCAGACCGACGTCGGAGGGGTGGCCGGTCAGGCGGGTGACGAACAGGCCGACCGCGACCAGGACGAGCCCGTCGCCGAGCGTGCTGGCGCTCTGGCTGAGCCACAGCAGCCGGAAGTCGCGGGAGCGCAGGGCGGTCAGCACGGGGTCGACGCTAGGGGTGCTGTCACGCAGGTTCGGCTGCTCCTGTGACAGCGGTCACCACGAGGCGTGCAGGCAGGCCGTGACCGCCGCCACAGCCGTTCGTTGCAGGGAGACAGAGCGCCTGTGGCGAACTCCTGTGACAGCGCACACCCGCACCTCGACCCGGAAGGTCCCCGTGCTCCTGCCCCGCCTCTCGACCCGCCTGCTCCTGACCGGCACCGCCGGCGTCCTCGTCGCGACCGGCGCGGTCGCCATGGCCGCCGGCGCCAGCCCGGTCAGCGCCGCCACGGCCGCCTACCAGGCCACCCACGCCCGGGCCAACGCCGTCGCCGGCACCACCCGGACGCCGGCCGCTCTCGCCAAGGCGGTCTGCGGCCCCGGCTCCCGGCCCGAGACCGGGCGCCAGGGCCGGGTGCCGCTGGCCGACTACAGCAACGGCCGGGCCGCGCAGGGCTACACCTGCAACGTCGCCGAGGTCGGCCACATCGGCACGACCGGCGGCTTCAAGACCTTCCGCTACGTCGACCGCACCGGCCGCGTCTGCGCCTTCTACGACGGCACCCTGCTGGTCGGGACCTCGACGACCCACGCCGCCCCTCCCGGCACCGTGGTGCTCGACATGACCGACCCCGCCCACCCGGTCGAGACCGCCCGCCTGCTGACCCCGGCGATGGACAGCCCCCACGAGTCGCTCGCCCTGAACGCGAAGCGCGGCCTGCTCGCCGCGGGCATGGGCTCCCCGGCCACCGCCCCCGGCATCGTCGACGTCTACGACGTGTCGCAGGACTGCCGCCACCCGGTCCTGAAGTCCACCAGCCCCCTGGGGATCCTCGGGCACGAGAGCGGCTTCTCGCCCGACGGCCGCACGCTCTGGATCTCCACGACCTCCCAGCCGGGCGTCACCGCCATCGACGTCACGAACCCGTCGCTGCCCTCGATCGTGTGGCGCAGCACGGCGTACACCTTCCACGGCATGAGCTTCAACGGCGACGGCACCCGGCTCTACGGGGCCGACCTCGGCGACGTCGCGGGCCTGGCGGTCCTGGACGTCAGCCAGGTCCAGCGGCGGGTCGCGAACCCGGTCGTGAAGCAGGTCTCGCACCTGACCTGGTCGACGGTGTCGATCCCGCAGAACACCCAGGCGCTGACCATCAAGGGCCGCAAGTACCTGCTCGAGTTCGACGAGTACGCCCGCAACACCGGCGCCACCGGCGCGGACCCCGTCGGCGCCGCCCGCATGATCGACGTCCAGGACGAGAAGCACCCGAAGGTCGTCAGCGACATCCGCCTCGCCGTCCACCAGCCGGCCGCCCGCGACTCCGACCAGAAGAGCGACGTCGGCGCGAACCTGCCGGTGCAGGGCTACGCCGCCCACTACTGCGCCGCCCCGAAGACCGTCGACCCGGGCATCGTCGCCTGCAGCATGATCCTGTCCGGCCTGCGCGTCATCGACGTCCACGACCCCCTGCACCCCAGGGAGGTCGCGTACTTCAACAAGCCGGCCCCGAACACGCTGCCGCTGATCTCCGGCGCGTACGCCATGAGCGCCCCGAGCTTCGACGTCGCCCGCAAGACGGTCTGGTACTCCGACGGCGACAGCGGCTTCTACGCCGTGAAGATCACCAACGGCGCGTGGCGCTGACGCTGGTCCCGCCCGACGTGTCCGACGCGCCCGCCCGCCGCTCCCGGCCGGCGGGCGCCGTCGTCCGCGGGGTCGTGGGGCTCCTCGTCCTCGCCGGGCTGCTGGCCGTCGTCGTCGTGCGGCTGCTCGCCGACCCCGCCCCGCCGCCGCCCGGCAGCGAGGCGCCCGTGGTGCTCGAGCCCTACCGCTACGT
>JAOPWW010000426.1 GCA_025965495.1 Frankiales bacterium | reverse complement strand
GGGGCGCCGCGGCCGGGGCGCTCCTGCCCGCCGGGGCGACCCGCATCGTGCTGTGCCGGGTCGCCGGGGACGGGGTCACCCGGCGCGTCGCGACGCCGGCGGAGCGGGCCGTCGTGGAGGACGTCCTCGCCGACCCGATCGCCGTCCCCTTCACCCGGGTGTGCCCCGACGGCTCGGCCCCCTACGAGGTCGCGGCGACGTGGCCGTCCGGGCCGGCGGTGCTGCTCAGCGTCGCCCCGGGCTGCGACCCGGAGGTCGAGAACGGCTCGCTCGCTGCGCAGCTGTCGGCCGACGGGACGCGCCGGCTGCTGGTCGTGCTCGGCCACGTCCGCTGACGACCGCGGACGCGCCCGGGTGCGTCAGACTGGTCGCATGAGCCTGCTCGACACGCCTGCCACCGGGACCGGACCGGACACCCACGAGGTCACCAACCAGGTGCCGCCCCTGGTCGGCCACGACGTCGCCGTCGACGCGGCCCTGCTGGCCGGCCTCGAGCGCGAGGGCGCCGGCTGGTCCGCCGACGAGCTGCACCGGCTCGGCCGGCTCGCGGGCAGCGAGGAGGCGCAGCGCTGGGGCGACGAGGCCAACCGGGTCGAGCCCCGCCTGCGCACCCACGACCGGTACGGCCACCGCGTCGACGAGGTCGAGTTCCACCCGAGCTGGCACGCGCTCATGGACACCGCCGTCTCGGCCGGTCTGGCCGGCGCCGCGTGGGCCGACGAGCGCCCCGGCGCCCACGTCGCCCGCGCCGCCGGCTCCTACACGTGGGGCCAGGTCGAGGCCGGCCACGGCTGCCCGATCTCGATGACGTACGCCGTCGTCCCCGCCCTGCGCGCGGCCCCCGAGCTCGCCGCGCAGTACGAGCCGCTGCTCACCTCGCGCACCTACGACCCGGGCCTGCGGACGCCGTCGGGCAAGCAGGGCCTGCTCGCCGGCATGGGCATGACCGAGAAGCAGGGCGGCTCCGACGTCCGCGCCAACACGACGACGGCGACCCCCGCCGGCGACGGCACCTGGCGCCTCCGCGGCCACAAGTGGTTCACGAGCGCCCCGATGTGCGACCTGTTCCTCGTCCTCGCGCAGACGCCCGCCGGGGTCACGTGCTTCCTCGTGCCGCGGATCCTCCCGGACGGCACGCGCAACACGTTCCGCATCCAGCGGCTCAAGGACAAGCTCGGCAACCGGTCGAACGCCTCCTCCGAGCCCGAGTTCGACGGGACCGTCGCGTGGCTGGTCGGCGAGGAGGGCCGCGGGGTCCGAGCGATCATCGAGATGGTGTCGATGACCCGGCTCGACTGCGTCATCGGCTCGGCGTCCGGGATGCGCGCGGCGCTGTCGCAGGCGGTCCACCACGCCCGGCACCGGTCGGCCTTCGGCGGGCTGCTCGTGGACAAGCCGCTCATGCAGAACGTCCTCGCCGACCTCTCGGTCGAGTCCGAGGCCGCGACGACCCTGATGCTGCGCCTCGCGGGCGCCGTCGACCGGGCCGCCCGCGGCGACGTCGAGGAGCAGGCCTTCAAGCGGGTCGCCGTCGCCGTCGGGAAGTACTGGGTCTGCAAGCGGCAGCCCGCCCTGGTCGCGGAGGCGCTCGAGTGCCTGGGCGGCAACGGCTACGTCGAGGAGTCGGGGATGCCGCGGCTGTACCGCGAGGCCCCGCTCAACTCGATCTGGGAGGGCTCGGGCAACGTGCAGGCGCTCGACGTGCTGCGCGCCATGGTCAAGGAGCCGGCGTCGGTCGAGGCCTTCTTCGTGGAGCTCGACCGCGCCCGGGGTGCGGACCCCCGGCTGGACGACGCCGTCGTCGGCCTCAAGGCGGGCCTGGCCGACCTCGAGGACATCGAGTCCCGGGCGCGCCGGCTGGTCGAGCGGATGGCGCTGGTGCTGCAGGGGTCGCTGCTCGTGCGGAACGCGCCGCAGCAGGTGGCCGACGCGTTCTGCGCCACCCGCCTGGCAGGCGACTGGGGCCACGCGTTCGGCACGCTGCCCCGGGGCGTGGACACCCGCTTCCTGGTCGACCGGGTCTGACCGCACGACGCCGCCCGCCTCCGCAGAGGTCGGGCGGCGTCGTCGCCGGGCTACTTGCTGAGCGCGAGCATCGCCTGGGCGGCGAGGAAGAACTTGTTCTTGCCGAGTTCGCCCACCGTCTTGATCTTGAAGGCCTTGCGCAGCGCCTCCGCGTCGTCCTCGGTGACGCCGGCGAGGGCGCTGACCGGGGCGGCCAGGACGTCCTTGAGGTCGGACGACTCGTAGTCCTTGTCCAGGTACTTCGACAGGTCGGCGCTGACGGCCACGGGCTCTCCTCGTTCGGGCGGGGTCGCGGCGGCTGCCGCGGCGGGGGACTACCCCTTCTGCAGGGTGTTGAGCGCCGTGAGCGTCGTCTCGAGCGCCAGGTCGCCGACGCACCGGTCGACGGCGTAGCTGTCCTCGTAGTTGACGAACACGTAGCCGCCGAGGGCGAACCCGAGGCCCTGCTGGCCGACCGGGTTGAGCTCGAAGCTCTGCGGCATGTAGCCCAGGGCGTCGTTCGCCTGGCTGACCGGGAAGACGACCGCGTCGGTGTTCTTCTCCTTGATCGTGTTGGACAGGTTGCTGAACTCCTCGCCCGGGCCCGTCGTCAGGACCCAGTCGCCGAGGCTCGCCACTGTCAGCGGCAGCTCCACCGACTGCGCCGACGCCGAGGCGCACGGCGCGTTCGGGTTCTCCCCGACGCTCACCGCGACCGGCTGCGCGTCGAACTTCCGGTCGAAGAACCCGGGGGTGCCGAGCGCGTCCAGCGGGACGTTGGTGAGGGCGCTGCGGAAGGTCGTGCGGGCCAGGCGCAGCGTTCCGTCGATCGGACGGCCGCCCGACGTCGGGACCAGCGCCGCGAGCTGGGTGCCGATGGCGGTGCCGCCCGAGGCGGAGATGTTGCCGAGGCCGGTCTGCAGGTGCATCGCGATCCCGCCGTCGCGCTCCTCGAGGGTCTTGGCGAACAGGCCGGGCCAGTCGGCGCTGGCGATCCCGCCGTTGTTGCCCTTCGTCGTCGGGTGCGCCGCGTAGGCACCGATCGTGGCGATCGCGTGGCCCTTGCGGTCCACGGCGCGCAGCCAGCCGAGCTGCTGCTCCTCCGCGGAGCGGTAGGTGTCGCGGCGCTCGCTGTTCTGCCGGCGCGCCTCGACCTCGCCAGCGGTGAGCCTGGCGGGCTGCGCCGCGAGGACCGCCTGCTTGACGGTCTTCTTGATCGTGTCGGTCACCTGGGCCATGTACCAGTCCGGCACGAAGCCCCAGCCGCCGATGAAGTCGGGGGCGGCGTGCGAGTGGGTCGCGT
>JAOPWW010000389.1 GCA_025965495.1 Frankiales bacterium | reverse complement strand
GACCCCGCCGCGCTGGCCGCGGCCTGTGCTCCCGGTTCCCCGGCGCTGCGGGTCGACGCGGTGGCCCTGCAGGCGCTCGCGCGGCAGGGCTGGACTGCTCGGGGTCTGCGGCACGGCGTCCGGAGCGTGCGCCAGGTCGCCTTCGACGGGACCACCGCCCGCCTGCTCGTCCGGGACGTGCTGGCCCCCTACGAGGTCCTCGACGCCCGGGGCGCGGTTCTCGACCGCCGTCCTGCCCGGCCGGAGCGTGCGTTCGAGGTCGTCCTCGTCCGCACCGGCGCGGGCTACCGGCTCCAGCAGGTCAGCCGCCCGTGACGAGGGAGCCGTCGCGGCGCCAGGACCGGGCGACCCGGGAGCCGACCGGGCTAGAGCGAGGCGGCGAGCCCGTCGTCGACGGTGCGGTGCGCGAACACGAATCCGCTGCGCTCGAGCACGGCCGGGGCGAGCCGCTGACCCGTGAGGACGCCCTCCTCGGCGAAGTCGCCCAGGGCAGCCTTCAGCACGAAGCCCGGCACGGCGATCGGCAGGGTGGGGCGGTGGACGGCCTTGCCGAGCGCCTTGGTGAAGACCTTGTTGGTCACCGGCTCGGGCGCGACCAGGTTGACCGGCCCGGAGACGTCGGCGGTCAGCAGGTGCAGGACGGCGGCGACCTCGTCCTGCAGGGTGATCCACGGGACGTACTGCCGGCCGCTGCCCAGGGGGGCACCCGCGCCGGCCTTGAAGATCGGCAGCTGCTTCTTGAGCGCCCCACCGCGGCTGCTCAGGACGATGCCCGTGCGCAGGTGGGCCACCCGGACGCCGGCTGCCTCGGCGGGCTGCGTCGCGGCCTCCCACTCCCGGCAGACCTCGGCCAGGAAGCCCGACCCCGACGGGCCGGTCTCGTCGGTGAGCCGGTCGCCGGTGTCGCCGTACCAGCCGACCGCGCTCGCCGAGAGCAGCACCGTCGACCCGCCCGCCTCCGCGAGCGCCCGGGCGACGGCCGTGGTGCCGAGGACCCTGCTCTCCCGGACCTCCCGCTTCCAGGCCTCGGTCCAGCGGTGGTCCGCGACGCCCGCGCCCGCCAGGTGGACGACCGCGTCGAGGTCCTCGACGGCCGTGGTGGCCAGCGAGGCTCCGTCCCAGTGCCGCGCGTCGGGGGCGGCCTCCTCGCGGCGGACGAACCGGACGACGTCGTGCCCCGCGGCGCGCAGGGCGGGGACCAGAGCGGTGCCGATGAGCCCGGACGCGCCCGTGACCCCGACCTTCAACACAGGAGCAGCCATGCCCCCATGATCGCGTAGCGGCCGCCCGGCCGCACGCTCAGCCCCTTGGCGAGGTCGACTCCGCTGCTGATCCGTCCGGGCCGGCCCCCTCGGGGCGCAGCCCGGCGAGGCACAGCTCGAGGTGGCGGCGCCAGTCCAGGGCGACCGTGGTCGTGATGCTCTCGCGCACCCCGCGCAGCGCGACCAGGATCCCGACGACGTCCTCGACGGTGATGGCTGCCCGGCAGGTGCCGTGCTGCTTGGCGTCCTCGAGCAGGGCCGCCAGTGCCGCGGTGACCCGGTCCCGCTGGGCCTCGACGGAGGGGGAGCTCCAGAGCCGGATCGCGCAGCCCCGCGGGGTCGCCTGCACCTCACCCAGCCTGCGGACGTAGGCCGCCAGGCCGGCGCCGGCCGGGAGGGCCAACGCCGCCTGCGCCTCGTCCAGGTGGACCTGCAGCAGCTCGGTCAGCAGCGCTTCGAGCAGGGCGTCCCGGCTGGGGAAGCGCCGGTAGACGGTGCCGACCCCCACGCCGGCGTGCTTGGCGACGTCGTCGAGGCCGGCGCTCAGCCCCTGCTCGTGGAACACCTCGGCAGCGGCGGCGAGGACGCGCTCCCGGTTGGCGGCGGCGTCACGCCGCAGCGGGCGGGTCTCCACGTCAGCGGTCGGTGTCGCTGACCAGGGTGCCGGACGCGACCATGCCGAGCTCGGGGTGGCGCACCTCGCCGGGGAAGTCGTCCGGCTCGGGGCCGGTGGCGACGGGGACCAGCATGGCGACGAGCATCGCGACCAGGGCGCCGGCGGCGAGGACGCCGAAGCCGTGGGTGTAGCCGGCCTCGACGGGGAGCCCGTCCGGACGGGCGCCGGCGGTGACGACGCTGGCGAGGATCGCACCGCCGAGGGCGCCGCCGACGGTGCGGATGTTGGCGTTCATGCCGCTCGCCACGCCGGTCTGGGCGGCAGGGACGGACTCGACGACGAGGTTGGACATCGCCGCGAACGCCAGGCCGATGGCGAAGCCCATGAGCACGACCGAGGCCAGGACCTGCCAGAGCTGGTCGTGGGCCAGGGTCAGGCCGAGCAGGGCGACGGCCGTCAGGCCGGTGCCGGCCACCAGGACCCGCTTGGACCCGTGCCGCGCGGCCAGGCGGCCCGACAGGATCCCGGCGATGAACAGGGTGGCCGACTGGGGCAGCAGCACCAGGCCGGACTGGGTGACCGACAGCCCGAAGCCGTAGCCGGCGCTGCTGGGCGTCTGGAGGAACTGCGGCAGGAAGGCGAAGATCGAGTACATCGCGAAGCCGACGAGCAGCGAGGCGAGGTTCGTCGTCCAGACCGCCGGCACGCGCATCATCTGCATGTCGATGAGCGGGGCGTCGCTGCGGGCCTCGGTGCGGACCCAGACCGCGCAGAGCACGACGGCCGCGACGAGCAGCCCCACGACCTTGCCGGAGGTCCAGCCCCAGGTGCGCCCCTGGCTCACGCCGAGCAGCAGGCAGACCAGCCACGCGGACAGCAGCGCGGCGGTCAGCAGGTTGATCCGACCGGGGGTGCGCGTCAAGGAGCGCGGGACGAACAACGCGGCCGCGATCGTCGCGGCGACCGTCATGATCATGGGCAGCCAGAACAGCCAGTGGTAGCTGAGCGCGTTGACGATCGGCCCGGCGACGACCAGGCCGAGGCCGCCACCGACGGCGAGCAGCGCCGCGGCGGTGCCGATCGCTCCGGCGACCTTCTCGCGCGGGAACACGTCGCGGATGATCCCGAAGGTCAGGGGCAGCACGC
>JAOPWW010000381.1 GCA_025965495.1 Frankiales bacterium | reverse complement strand
AGTCCGACGGCGAGCGACTTCATCTTGAGGTGGTCCGGAGCGACGCCGTAGCGGAGGAGCCCGAACGGGGTCGGGACGCGGTCGAGCACGTCGACCTCGACGGCGACGTCGGTCTGGTAGCAGAGCGCGTCCGCGGTGTACAGCCCGGCAGGTCCGGCACCGACCACCGCCACGCGGACGGGGGCGGTCACAGAGCGCCTCGGGCGCAGTCCGACAGTGCGGTGGCCACGGGGCCCTCCTGTACGTGTTTAGTCCGACCAAACTACCTCGAGAGGGGTTCCAGGACCAGAGGTTCTAGCCGGGGATCCCGAGCGTCCGCATCGACTTGTAGAGCGTGGTGCGGCTGATGCCCAGGTAGGCGGCCGTGCGGACCTTGTTGCCCGCGTGCGCGGCGAGCGCAGCCCGGATGGTGTCGTGCTCCGCCTGCTCGAGCGGGGTGAGCCGAGCCGTCCGGTCCGGGCTGCGGTAGCCCTGCGGGAGGTGCTCAGAACCGACGGAGCGGCCGTGCGCGGTCGCAGCCAGTGCCCGCGCGACCTGCCGGAGCTCGCGCAGGTTCCCAGGCCAGAACAGGCTCGTGAGCACCGACTGGGCCGTCGGCGCCAGGCGCACCTCGGAGCCGCCCTCCGCCAGGACCATCAGACGGAGCAGCTCGGGCAGCCGCTCGCGGTAGCTGCGCAGCGGCGGGAGGTCCACGCGCTGCGGGAAGCGCGACAGCAGCGCCCGCACCTCGCTGGTGGCGAGGTCGCTCGGGCCCGACGTGACGGCGAGCCAGACGGGTGCGTCGAGGATCCGCGCCTCGGTCGCGTGCAGGAGCGCCGGCGTCAGCACGTGCACGCCCTCGAGCAGGACCAGCCCGCCCGACACGGCTGCGTCCGCCAACCGCTGCTCCAGCAGCTCGAGCCAGGGACCGCGTCCGAGCCGCTCGGCGTCGCCGCCGTGGAGCGCGTGCACGGGAGCGTCGCCGGCGAGCCGTCCCGCCACCGTGGTGCGACCGGTCCCCGGCTCGCCGCAGACCGCGGTCCAGGTGCGCAGCCGGCAGGCCTCGGACAGGTCGACGTCGGGGGCGGGCACCCGACCGTCGGGCTGCCGCGGCAGGGTGAACGACGCCGCCGCGGGGACCGGGGTGGGAGCGACGTCGGACGCGGGTGCCTCGGCCGGCGGCACGACCACGCGGACCGCGTCCTCGAGGACGTCCAGGGTGCACAGCACGCCGCTGCCGCCCCCGGGCAGGCGCGCCAGGTCGAGCCGGACGGACGTGCCGCGCGAGAGCACGAGGGTGCGGCTGAGGTCCTGCGTCCCCCGCAGCTCCAGGGCGAGGTCGGCGATCAGCGCGCGGTCGTCGGCGTCGAGCAGGGCCGCCACCACGGGCGTCTCCAGGTGCACGCCCTCGCCGAGCACCAGCACCGGCGCCCCCGGCCGCCGGAGCGTCTCGAGCTGGAAGGCGCTCAGCATCCTGGCCTGCGCCTCGCGGCCGGTCCCGAGGACCCGCTCGGCGATCTCGGACGCCGCTCGCGCCAGGAACGGGCCGAGCAGGGAGTTCGCCGACGACGTCGCACAGGTGATGTCCAGGACGCCCTCGAGCCGGCGCGTGGCGGGGTGGAAGATCGGCTGCCCGTAGCAGCTGTAGCCGCGCAGGGCCTCCAGGTAGTGCTCGTCGCCGTGCACGGCCAGGCCGCGGCGCGTCTCGTAGACCGTCGAGAGCGAGTTCGTCCCGGTGACGTGCTCGGAGAACGTCTGGCCCAGCACGGCGCCGGCGTTCTCGACCGCGTGGCGCAGCGTCGAGCTCCCGCAGCGGACGTCCACGAGCCGCGAGGACGCGTCGGCCAGCAGCAGGGCGTAGCCCGTGCCGGACAGGTGCTCGGCGAGGTCGGTGAGGACGGGCGCCGCCGCCGTGAGCAGGCGGCTGCTGCGGTCGATCTCGCGCAGCCGGGCCATGCTCAGGTCCTGGTCCGGGGACAGACCGCCCTGCTCGCAGCGCCGCCAGGACTGCTCGATGACCTCGCGCCGGCCGCTCGGGGACGGCACCGAGGTGAGCGTCGCCCGCGACCGCACGCGCGACGCCGTCGCGTGGTCCCTCGCGGACCCGTCGCGCCGGGGACTGGTCATCGGCGCTCCTGTCCTCGGGTGGCCTGCATCACAAAGAAGTCTAACGCTCTACTAACAGCCCGTACAGGGTCCTGCTCAGGCGTCGCCCAGGACGACGCGGACCTCGCCGAGGCGGTCGGTGAGGGCGCGGGCCTGGCCGACGTCGAGGTCGCCGAGCCCGAAGCCGCCCTCGGCGAGCTCCTCGCTCGCCTCCCGGGCACGGTGCTCACCCTCGTCGGTGAGCCGCGCCAGCACCACACGTCGATCGGTCCGGTGCGGGACCCGCTGCACCAGCCCGGCTGCCTCGAGCTGGTCGACGACGAGCGTGGCCGTCGTGGGGTGGACCATCAGCACTCGGCTCAGTTGTCCCAGCGCCCGCTCCTGGCCGGGCGACACGAGCAGCGACGACAGGACCAGGTAGGCGGTGCGGCTGAGCTGGTGCCCCTTGAGGACGAGGTCCATCCGGGCGGTCATGAGCGCGTGCGCCTCGAGCACCGAGGACATGGCGTTGAAGCGCCGCGCCGCGTCGGCCACCGCTCCCCGCCGCGCGCGTGCCGTGCGGGACGTGGAGCCGCCGTCCGTCCGGCCCCCTGCCGCAGCCACCGTCGCTACCCCGCGACCCGAGCCACGACGGGCACCCACGGGCCGAGCACCAGCACAGCGCCGACCACCGCGCAGGCGACCGAGCCGCGGCGCAGGACGTCGACCCGCTCGTCGTACCGCTCGACGTCGCCGCTGCCCCGTGCCAGCCACTCCGCGTTCCGGTAGCCGTGGACGCCGAGGGCGACGACGAGCCCGCCCAGGAGCAGTCCGAGCAGGCCTCCGGCCACCGCGCTCACGACGTCACCGCGTCGGGCCGACGAAGGGTGCGGCCGACCCGGTCGGGCCCGCCGAGGCGGCCGTCCCGAGCGGGGCGGACGGGAGCACGTCGCTGGGCGCGGCCCCGGGGTCCGCCGGGCGGTAGGCGTCCGCGTACTCGACGTGCGCCGCCTTGATGCGGTCGCGCAGGAAGTCGCGCCACAGGCCCGCCCGCTCCGCCTCGAGGAGCTGGTCCTCGACCTCCTGCCGGACCTCGGCGAACGGACGCTGCCGCGCCGGGTCCTCGCTCACGACCTTGCCCACGTAGGAGTAGCCCTGCGGCGACGGGACCGGTCCGAAGTAGTCGCCCACCCTCGCCGAGAACGCGGCCGGGCCGAACGTCTCGTCGAGCTGCACGCGGGCGACCTTCCCGAGCGCCCCGCCCTGCGTCGACGTGCTGCTGTCGAGGCTCTGCGTGCGCGCCGCCTCGGTGAAGTCGGCGCCCGCCCGGAGCCGGCCCAGCAGCGCGACTGCCTCCTCCTTCGTGCGCACGACGATCTCCCGCACGTCGCGCAGCGGCGGCAGCGCGAACGCGGCGGGGTCCTTGTCGTACGCCGCGCGCACCTCCTGCGGGGTGACCGCAGCGTCCTTGGTGACCTGGTCGTACAGCCGGCGGACCTGGACCTGCCGTGCCACCTCGCCGCGCACGGCGGCCTCGTTCACGCCCTGCTCGCCGAGGGCGCTCAGGAAGGACGCACGCCCCTCCGGGTACTGCCGCTCGACGAAGCGGGCGAGGGTGTCGTCGACGACCCGGTCGGCCACGACGACGTGGCGGTCCGCGGCGGCCCTCTCGATGACCATGGACACCGCCAGCGACTTCGCGGCGTCGCGGCGGAAGCGGTCCGCCTCCGGCGCCCCCTCGGCCGGCGGGACCAGGCCGTACAGGGCCTTCAGCAGCTCGACGTGCCGGGACAGAGCGGCCTCGCTCACGACCT
>JAOPWW010000365.1 GCA_025965495.1 Frankiales bacterium | reverse complement strand
GCGTGCTGGACCTCCCGACCCTGTGCGCCGAGGTGTCTACCGACGGCACCGCCGAGGTCCGCGACCGGCACGGCGTCGTCGAGGTGTCGCACCTGGCCCCCGCCCTCCTGTACTGGCAGGAGGCCGCAGCCACGGCCTACCGCCTGCTGGAGCTCCGTGGCGTTCGCGTGCTCAACGGCGTCGCGGCGAGCGAGGTGGCGGACGACAAGGGCAGGACGGCGGTGGCGCTCGTGGCCGCCGGCGTGTCCCAGGTGGCGAGCACGGTCGTGCCCCAGGACCGTGAACGGTGCGCGCGGGCGGCGGAGCGCACCGGGTACCCCGTGGTGCTCAAGCGGACGCACGGCGCGCAGGGGCGCTGGGTCCGGGCGGCCCGCGACCACGCCGAGCTCGACGCCGTCCTCGACCTGTTCGCCACCGAGGGCCGAGGGGCCGTCGTGGTGCAGCCCCTCGTCGCCGGCGCGGCGGGCGCGTCGCTGCGGCTCGTCGTCGTGGACGACCGGGTGGTCGCGTGCACGCGACGGCAGGCCCCGGACGGCGAGCTGCAGAGCAACGTCTCCGCCGGTGGCAGCCAGCAGCTGCACGTGCCGACGCCGGCCGAGGCCGAGCTGGCGGTGGCGGCGACCCGTGCCGTGGGGCTGCGCTTCGCGGGGGTCGACCTGCTCGAGGGCCCGCTCGTGCTGGAGGTCAACGCGGCGCCGGACTTCACGAGCATGCGGACGCACGTACCCGTCGACGTCGCCCGCGAGGTCCTGCTGGCCCTGCTCCGCGACTAGGGCCACAGCCCGCGGCCCGGTCGGCTCAGGCGGAGCGGGGCCAGCCCGAGCACGACGACGGCGACGCCGGCAGCCACGAGACCTCCCACGGGGAGGCCCTCGATCGCGACGCTGGCCAGCAGCAGCCCGAGCAGGGGGGTGAGCAGTGCGTTGAGCTGCCGCAGGACGAGTGGTCGCAGGCGGCGGCGGAGCTCGACGACCGTCACCGGGGGCATGCCGAGGACCTGCCGGCTGGTCGCCGAGACCCGCACGAGCAGGTGCCGCGGGAAGTCCGCCGCCCGCGGGTGCTCGGTCGTGGCGGACGCGCGGTGGCGACCCAGGTGCCCGCTGGGGGCGACGTCGTCGGGGATGTCCGGAGCCACCAGGACCGCGGTCCGCCGTCGGCCCCACGACAGCACGGCCTGACCGCCCTGCTCCGGCAGGCCGAGCGACGCGAGCAGGGCGGGGTGGGCGCGGACGACGTCCTCGGTGTCGTCCCCGAGCTGCCCCTGCTCGGTCCGGACCGCGACCGCCGGAGCGAGCAGGGCCGGGCGCAGGACGTGCTCGAGCACGAGGTCCAGGGAGCGCAGGAGCAGCACCAGCAGGCCGAGTGCCACCACCGCGGGTCCCGAGGACCACCGACCGACGCGCTGTCGGAGCGCTGCGGCGTGCAGGTGCCGGTCGCGACCGAGCGGCAGCGGGGCGAGGGTGACGGCGGATCCCTTGTCGGCGCCGGCAAGAGTGCGCAGGAGCATCGACACGCGGACCTCGCCCACGGGCACGCTCGGCCGGGCCTCGACCCGTACCGGGAGCTGCAGCTCGCCCGACAGCAGCAGCACGCGGTGCCCGGAGGCTCCCTGCGCCTCCAGCTCGGCCAGCGCGTCCGTCCCGACGTGCACCCGCGCACCGACGGGCAGGTCGTCCGCCCGAGCAGCGCGCACGGTCAGGCTCAGTCCCACGTCCGCGGTCAGCACGACCGGGTCGCCAGCGGTCAACCCCAGGACGTGCTGCAGCCGGAGCGGCAGGGCGATCCGGCCCTCCAGCACCGTCGGGGCCGCGTCGAGGATGTCGCCGGCCCGGTGCAGCAGGACCGGCAGCCGGCGCGCCCCCGATGTCAGGACCGCCGGGCGCGGCGTCCGCAGACCGGGGGGCAGCGCCGCGTCCGGCACGACGGCGACGGGGTGGCCGAAGGTGCCGGGCAGGACCTCGAGCAAGCCCTCGACCCGCAGCTGATCGCTCCTCACCGCTCCTCCTCTCGCTGTCCGTCGTGCAGGTCCGGGACGAGCCTCCCGCACCGCGGCGGGACTAGGGTCGCGGGACCGGGAGGGCTCGCCTAGAGGCCGATGGCGGCGGTCTTGAAAACCGCTAACTGTGCAAGCAGTTCGTGGGTTCGAATCCCACGCCCTCCGCTGCGTCGGTGGCGCTCGCGGTGCCGCAGCACACGCCGTGGGTGGCCTGGCCGGCGTCGACGAGGGTCTGGGGGCTCGCGCCGAAGGTCGGGCTGTCGGCCAGCACCGTGTAGACCTCCCAGCGCTCGCCGCCGGGTCCGGTGACCCAGACCTTGTCCTGGGTCGCGAAGCAGCAGGTGGTGCCCAGCTCCTCGTCGGTGAACAGCCCTTCGCCGGTGAGGCGGCCGATCTCGGCGTGGACCTCCTCGGTGGACGGCACCTCGACGCCGAGGTGGTTGAGCGTGCCGCCCTTGCCCGGGTTCTCGAGCAGGACGAGCTTGAGCGGCGGGGCGGCGACGGCGAAGTTGGCGTAGCCGGGACGGAGCTTGGCCGGGCCGGTGCCGAGGAGCTTGGAGTAGAAGGCGACCGCGACGTCGAGGTCGTCGACGTTCAGGGCGAGCTGCACCCGGCCCGTGTCGGGGGTCGGGGCGGCGTCGATGGCGGGCTCGGTCACGGCTGGCGCCTGGGGCTCGAGTTCGACGTTCGTCGAACGTCTCCCATGCTGCGGCACCACTGGACGTTCGTCAACACCGTCTTCGACGTACGTCTGATCCGTGAGACGATGCGGCCATGCCGAAGGCCCTGCCCGTGCTCGACACCACCGCTCCTGTCTGCTGCTCACCGATCGCCGCAGGACCCGTCGGCGAGGTCGACGCCCTCGGGATCGCCTTGCGCCTCAAGGCCCTCGCCGACCCGGTCCGCGTCCGGCTCCTGTCGCTGATCCTCGCGGACGCCACGACCGGCGTGTGCACCTGCGACCTCGCACCCGCGGTCGGGGTCACCGAGGCGACCGTGAGCCACCACCTCAAGCAGCTCCGCGACGCCGGGCTGGTCGAGGGCACGCGCAAGGGCACGAACGTCTACTACCGCCCGAACGCCGAGGGCCTCGGCGCGCTGTGCCGGGTCATCGACCCGGGGTGCTGCTGACCGCGCCGAGCAGTCTTCGGGCGCGTGCCGACGGGGTGCACGTCCTCGAGGGGCCGCCTCCCGACCAGGTCGGTGCCTCAGTCCTTGGTGCCGCCCCGCGCCGTGAACGGGGGCCGGAGCGCCTGCGACACGAGCTCGACCTGCGCCTTGGCCATCGCGCGGAGGTCGTCCTCGACCTTCTTCGGCTGGTCCTTCTCACCGAGGGCCGCAGCGGCCTGCGCGTCCACCCTGTTGGCCCACGTCTGTCCCGACGCGGTGCCGAAGGCACGGGGGTTCTTCGGGTCGTCCTTGTTCGGGTGGAGCTCGACGGTGACGTGCATCGGCGGCCTCGTGTCCTGCCGGACGACCCGCTTGAGCAGCTCCTTGAACCCGAGGGAGACGTCGAGGGACTGGTCCTCGTCCTTGAACAGCGTCAGGTGCACGTTCTTGCCGCCGTAGGTCCCGACGGAGTCCATGCCGAGCGTGCTGGCGCTCCGTGACGTCGCACCCAGCCCCGCCAGCCGCGCCCAGCTGCTGCGCGTCAGGGAGGAGGACAGGGTCACCGCGGCCGGCGCCTTGAGCTGCGCCAGCTCGTCGTCCAGCTGGGTGGACGTGACCGGGTAGGGCAGGCGGTCCAGCTGGTTCCTCTTCGCCCGGCTCAGCGCGTTGATCTCGGCGGCGTGCGCCTGCCACCAACCCGACCGCTCCCCGGCGTTGCGGAAGACGGCGACGGGCGCCGCCTGGGTCGGGGCCGCCGGCGCGGCCGGCGCCACCGCCTTGGCCGGAGCCTGTGCCTTTGCGGTGGCGGCGTTGCCCGCGGCGGACGTCACCGGGACGGCCTTCTTCGCGGCGACGGAGCCCTGCGGGGCCGGGCCGGCCGTCCGCGTCTGCGGCTTCCTCCTCTGGCGTGGCACGTGCTCACGATGACCACCCGTCCCGCGCACGTCCACGGACCGGCCGAAGCCCTGCCTGAAG
>JAOPWW010000353.1 GCA_025965495.1 Frankiales bacterium | reverse complement strand
TCCTCAAGGCGGTCGACGCCGTCCTCGACGAGGTCGGGGAGGCCCTGCTGGGCTTCGAGGCGACCGAGCAGCGGCTCGTCGACCAGGCGCTGCTCGACCTCGACGGCACCCCCGACAAGGGCCGCCTCGGCGCGAACGCCCTGCTCGGCGTCAGCCTGGCCGTGGCCCGGGCGGCCGCGGACTCCACCGGCCTGCCGCTGTTCCGCTACCTGGGCGGCCCGAACGCCCACGTGCTCCCGGTGCCGATGCTGAACATCCTCAACGGCGGGGCGCACGCCGACACCAACGTCGACGTCCAGGAGTTCATGGTCGCGCCGATCGGCGCGGCGACCTTCGCCGAGGGCCTGCGCATGGGCGCGGAGACCTACCAGGCGCTCAAGAGCGTGCTCAAGCAGCGCGGCCTCGCCACCTCCGTCGGCGACGAGGGCGGCTTCGCCCCGAACCTGCCCAGCAACCGCGACGCCCTCGACCTCATCCTCGAGGCCATCGGCCTGGTCGGCCTGACCCCGGGCACCGACGTCGCGCTCGCGCTCGACGTCGCCGCCAGCGAGTTCCACGACGAGGACGGCTACACGTTCGAGGGCGCGACCAAGACCGCGGACGACCTCATCGCCTACTACACGCAGCTCGTCACGGACTACCCGATGGTCTCCATCGAGGACCCGCTCGACGAGAGCGACTGGGACGGCTGGGCCTCCCTGACGCAGCAGCTCGGCAGCCGCGTCCAGCTCGTCGGCGACGACCTGTTCGTCACCAACCCGGCCCGCCTGGCCGACGGCATCGCCCGCGGCTGCGCCAACGCGCTGCTCGTCAAGGTCAACCAGATCGGGACCCTGACCGAGACGCTCGACGCCGTGCAGCTGGCCCACCGCAGCGGCTACGCCTGCATGATGAGCCACCGGTCCGGCGAGACCGAGGACACGACGATCGCCGACCTCGCCGTCGCGGTCGACTGCGGCCAGATCAAGGCCGGCGCCCCCGCCCGCAGCGAGCGCGTCGCGAAGTACAACCAGCTGCTGCGCATCGAGGAGGAGCTCGACGAGGCCGCCCGCTACGCCGGCGCCGGCGCCTTCCCGCGCTTCGCCCGGGGCTGAGCGGCGTGTCCTCGCCCCGCCCGGGCCGCCGCGACCGGGCCCGTCCCGACGCCGGCAACCGCACGGCTGCCCGGGCGGCGGCGCGGCGCTCCGCCGGCAAGGCCCCCGCGACGACGTCGTCGCGCAGCGCCCTGACCACCCGGGCCGCCGTGCTGGGCCTGGTGCTCTGCGCGCTGGTGCTGTCCGCGGCGGTCCCCGTGCGGGAGTACCTCGCGCAGCACGGCGAGATCGCGCGGACCCGGACGGCGCAGGCCGCGCAGGCGAAGCGGATCGCGGCCCTCGAGACCCGCAAGCAGCAGCTGCAGGACCCGGCGTACGTGCAGCAGCAGGCGCGCGAGCGCTTCGGCTACGTGCTGCCGGGCGAGACGCTCTACACGGTGCTGCGCCCCGCGACGCCCTCCACGCCGGTCGCCCGGGCCGGGCAGACGGCACCCGCCGGCCCCGACACCCCGTGGTACTCGCGGGTGTGGGGGAGCATGCAGGCGGCGGACGCCGCGCCCGGCAAGTGACGACCGCCCCGGACCCAGCCCCGGAGCCCGCCCGGGACCGGCGCGCCGTCGGGCTGCAGCTCGGCCGCGAGCCCCGTGCGATGACGTCGGTCGCGCACCGCTGCCCGTGCTCCCTGCCCGACGTCGTCGAGACCGCCCCGCGGCTGCCCGACGGCTCCCCGTTCCCGACGCTCTACTACCTGACCTGCCCCAAGCTCGCCTCGCGCATCGGGACGCTCGAGTCCGAGGGCCTCATGCGGGAGATGACCGAGCGGCTCGAGACCGACCCGGACCTGCGCGCCCGGTACGAGGCGGCGGCCGCGGACTACGTCGCCCGCCGCGACGCGCACGAGGTGCTCGAGGGCGTCCCGGCGCAGGGCGGCATGCCGGTGCGGGTCAAGTGCCTCCACGTCCTGGTCGCCCACAGCCTGGCCGCCGGTCCCGGCGTCAACCCGTTCGGCGACGAGGCCCTGGAGGCGCTCCCGGACTGGTGGGCGTCCGGCCCGTGCGTCGACCCCGACGACCCCGACGCCGTTCCCGGCAAGAAGCTGCACCGGTGAGGGTCGCTGCCGTCGACTGCGGCACGAACTCGATCCGCCTGCTGGTCGCCGACGTCAACGGCTCCACGAAGCACGACGTCCACCGCGAGATGCGGGTCGTCCGGCTGGGCGAGGGCGTGGACCGGACCGGACGGCTGTCCGAGGCGGCGCTCGCCCGGACGCGGGAGGCGCTCGAGCACTACGCCTCGGTCGTGCACGCGCTGGAGTGCGCGCGGGTGCGGATGGTCGCGACCAGCGCGACCCGCGACGCCGAGAACCGCGAGGACTTCGTCGCGATGGTCCGGGACGTCCTCGGCGTCGACCCGGAGGTCGTGACGGGCGACGAGGAGGCGGCGCTGTCGTTCGACGGCGCGACCCGCGACCTCGGGCAGGAGGGCGCGCCCTTCCTGGTCGCCGACATCGGGGGCGGCTCCACCGAGCTCGTCCTCGGGTCGACGTCGGTGCAGGCGGCCCGGTCGGTCGACGTCGGCTGCGTGCGGCTGACCGAGCGGCACCTGCACGACGACCCGCCGACCGCCGCCCAGGTCGCTGCCGCCGAGGCGGACGTCGACGCCGCCCTTGCCCTCGTCCGCGAGGTCGTCCCGGTCGAGCAGGTCCGGACCTTCCTCGGCCTTGCGGGCTCGGTCACCACCGTCGCGGCGCACGCGCTCGGGCTGGCGACCTACGACAGCGAGGCGATCCACCTCGCCCGGCTGCCGGCGGCCGACGTCGCCCGTGCCTGCACGTCGCTGCTCGAGATGAGCCGCGCCGACCGGGCGATGCTGCCCTACATGCACCCCGGACGGGTCGACGTCATCGGCGCCGGCGCCCTCGTGCTGCGGACGCTGGTCGACCGGCTCGGCCTGGCGGAGGTCGTCGTCAGCGAGGCCGACATCCTCGACGGCATCGCCTGGAGCGCGGCGCGGCCTTGATCGACCCCGGCACCGGCTTCCCCACCGACAGGGCCTCCCGCTCGACCCCCGTGGCCCGCACCCGCGACGACGTCGTCCGGCTCGCCGGCAACGCCCCGACGCTGGAGCACCTGGACGGGCGCTCCTCGGTCTGCCGCGCCTGCCCGCGCCTGGTCGCCTGGCGCGAGGAGGTCGCCGAGACCAAGCGGGCGTCGTTCGCGGACGAGACCTACTGGGGCCGGCCCGTCACGGGCAACGGCCCGGCCAAGGCGCGCGTCGTCGTGGTCGGTCTCGCCCCAGCCGCGCACGGCGGCAACCGGACCGGGCGGATCTTCACCGGCGACCGCAGCGGCGACTGGTTGTTCGCCGCGCTGCACCGCGCGGGCCTGGCCAACCAGCCGACGTCGGTCAGCGCCGACGACGGCCTCGAGCTGCTCCACACCCGCATCACGCTGCCCGTCCGGTGCGCGCCCCCCGCGAACAAGCCGACGGTGGGGGAGCGCGACACGTGCGCGCAGTGGCTCGCGGCCGAGTGGCGCTTCCTGCTCCCGACGGCGCGGGCCGTCGTCGTGCTCGGCGGGTTCGGCTGGCAGGCGCTCTGGCCCACCCTGCGGGCCGCCGGCGTCGAGGTCCCGACGCCGGTCCCGGCGTTCGGCCACGGCGTCGAGGTCGCGCTGCCCGGGGGGCTCACCGTCCTCGGCTGCTTCCACGTCAGCCAGCAGAACACCTTCACCGGACGGCTCACCGAGCCCATGCTGGACGCCGTGTTCGCCCGCGCGAAGGCCGTGGCAGGGCTCTCGGCCGCGACGTAGGCTCGGTGTCCGTCTTCTGCAGGAAGCACCCTCCGTGTCCTCGTACCGCCCGTTCGTCACCCTGCTCGTCCCGGCGCTCGTGGCCGCCGCGGTGCTGCCCGTGCTGGCGGCCCCCGCCTCTGCCCAGGAGGCCGTCGTCCCGGCTGCGCTGGTGCTCGACGAGCAGGACGGCAGCGGCTTCTTCTCCTCGGACCGCACGACCGTCGTCGACAGCGCCCGCGGCGACCGCCTGCGCCTGGTGCCCGAGGGCACGGGCGGCGTGCGGCTGCAGCAGCTGTCGAGCACGGGCGAGGTGCAGCGCGCCGTCCTGCTGACCCCGCCGACCGGTCAGCCGCGGCTGACCACGGGGACCTTCCCGGCGCGGCTGCAGTCCGGGGACGGCACCGTCGGGACGCAGGTGGCGGGCGACCCGCCGACCTGCCCGTACCCGTCCGGCAGCGGCGGCAGCAGCGTGCGCGTCACCGACGTGGCCTACGACGGCGACGCCGTGTCCCGCCTGGTCGCGACCCTCGACCTGCGCTGCCAGTACGACCGCACGCAGGTCGACCTCCGCTACGGCAGCACCGAGGGCTACCGGGCGCTCGACGCGCCCGCGGTGCAGATCGGGGACGTGCCCCTCGGCGCCACCCGCACGGGCAGCACCGCGCTGCGCAACACCGGAACGCTGCCCGTGACGTTCGGCACGGCCGCCTTCCAGGGCTCCCCGGCCGGCTTCTCGGTGACCGACGACGGCTGCTCCGGCCGGACCCTCGCGCCCGGCGACACGTGCCCGCTCTCGGTGTCCTTCCGCGGCGACGACCAGGGGTACCGGTCGGTCCGGCTTCGCTTCCCGGCAGACACCTCGCTCGGCGAGCGCCGGGTCTCGCTGTTCGCCCACCCGGTGCCCCCGCCCGCCGCCCCGCACCTGACGGCCTACGCCGGCGACGACGGCGTCGGGCTCGAGGTCGCCGGGCCGACGGCGCAGGCCGTGACCGAGGTCCTGCGGGTCGCGGCCGACTCCTCCACGACCACCGTCGGCCGGGTCACCGGCCAGGGGACGCTCACCGACACCTCCCTGGCCCGGGGCGAGACCGGGACCTACCGCGCCCGCACGACCGACCCGTACGGCACCAGCCCCGACAGCCCCGACACGAGCGCGGCGCGGCAGGCGGACCTCGCCGGGCCCGCCGGACCCGTCGACGCCCTCGTGGTCGACACGACCCAGGGCAGCGACTACCACGACCCCTCCCGGCCCTCGACGGCCGCGGGCAGCCCGACCGTGCGCGCGTACCCGGGCGTGGCCCTGTTCGCCCTGGCGCCGCCCGAGGGCGCCGTGGACGTCCGGCTCGGCTGGCCGCGGACGGGCCTGTCGCCCGGCACGTACCGCCTCGGCGGACCGGCCGACGTCGGTCCGGAGGGCGTCGGCCTCACCCTGTCCGGGGCCGGCTGCGGGTCCGCGCCCGCCGGGACGCTCACGGTGCGGTCGGTCCGGCACCGGGGCGACGGCACCGTCCTGCAGCTCGACGCCGACGCGGACCTGACCTGCCCCGACCGGCGCACGACGGTGGCGTTGCGGGTCGCCGCACCGACGTCGGCCGCGGTCCTCGTCGCCCGTCCGGGGTCGCTGTCCCTCGGCACCACGACCGTCGGCAGCACGACCGCGGCGAGCCGGCTGACGCTGACCAACGAGGGCACCACCCCGCGCACCCTGGGACCGGTGTCGGTCACCGGCGACGGCGCCGCCGACGTGCACGTCGCGGGCACGTGCCCGGCCACCCTCGCGCCGGGGGACGGGTGCAGCCTGGACGTGAGCGCCAGCCCGAGCGCCGTCGGGGTGCGCACCGCCCTCCTGGAGGTCCCGGACGACACGCCCCTCGGACGGCGGACCGTCCCGGTGAGCGTGCGGGGCCAGAGCCTTCCCGGTGCCGTGCCCGGCCTGCAGCTCGTGACCGGCACCGACGACGCCCAGCTCGTGTTCGGCGTCCCGTCCGACGGCGGCTCGCCGCTGACCGGCTACCGCGTCGAGCGCAGGACGGGGACCGCCGCGTCCCAGCTCGTGGCGACCCTGCCCACGACCACCGGCGCGGACGGACGCGTCACCTGGACCGACCCCGCGCTGCCGGCCGGGCCGGTCACCTACGCCGTCCGCGCGGTCAACGCCGTCGGCGCGGGGCCGGCGGCGACGGCGTCGGGTGCCCGCACCTCCTCGGAGGTCCTCGCCTCCGTGGCGTCCGGCTCCTCCGACCGCTACGCCCTCGCCGCCCTGCCGCTGCCCCGGCAGGACGGGCGCGCCCTGGTCCTCGACGGCACCGACGAGGTCGACACCCCGGCCGTCAGCCGCGACGGGTCCCTGCTGGCCTGGAGCGCCTCGGTGCGGGGCGGCCCCTTCGCGATCGCCGTCGCGGGCCGCGACCGTCGCGACGTCCGGGTGCTGACCTCCCCGGGCCCGGCGGCGGACGACGGCGCCCCCGCCTTCAGCCCCGACGGGCGGACCCTGGTGTTCACCCGGTCCACCGGCACCGGCTCGGTCCTGGCGACCGTGCCGGTGGCCGGAGGCGCCACGACGGTGCTGCCCGGCACGAGCGGCCTCGGGCGCGCGGCCTGGACCCGCGACGGCACGCGGCTGGTCAGCGCCACCGACCCCGACACCGCTCTGCCCGACCTGGTCGTGCTGCCGGCCCGCGGCGGCACCCGCGCGCTCGTGCCGGGGGGCAGCGGCGGCTACGACCCGGTGGTCACGCCGGACGGTGCCCGCATCCTGTTCGGCCACGTCGACGCCGCCTCCCAGAGCCACCTCACCTCGATCCGTGCCCTCCCGCTCGCGGGCGGGACGGCGACCGTCGTGGCGAACCCGCCGGGGCTGAACGGGTGGCCGACGGTCTCCTCCGACGGCCGGACCGTCGCCTTCGAGCACGCGCAGGTCAGCGGGTACGACGTCGCCCTGTCGGACGTCTACACGGCCGCCGCCGACGGCAGCGGAGCCCTCGCGAACGTCACGCAGACGCCCGGCGTCGACGAGACCGAGCCGGCCCTGCTGACCGCGGACCGCACCCCTCCCTCGGCGTCGCTCGGTGCCCTGCCGAGGATCACGACCCACCGCACGTTCCCGGTGACCTTCACGGTGACCGACACCGGCTCCGGCCCGGCCACCGCCGACGTCCGCTACCGGGCGGCCCGGCCCGACGGCGCGCTCGGCGCGTACGCGCAGCCGGCGTCCTGGCAGGGCCTGCGGGGACGTTCGCTGACCGTCACCGTGCCGGTGGGCGCGGACTGGTGCCTGTCGGTCCGCGGGCGCGACGTCGCGGGCAACGTGTCGGGCTGGTCCGCGGAGCGGTGCGTGAGCGTGCCGGTCGACGACCCCTCACTGCGCACGTCGGGCACCGTACGGTCGCGCGCCACCGGCAGCTACGGCGGCACGGTCCTGACGTCCCGTCGTGCGGGGGCGACCGCCACCCTCCCGGCCGTGCGCGGGCGCTCGTTCGTGCTGGTCGTCAGCACCTGCTCGACGTGCGGGAGCGTCAGCGTCAGCGTCGGGGGCGGCGTCCTCGGGACGGTCGACACGCGGGGGGCGGCCGGACGCCGGCAGGTGCTGCTGACGGTGCCGAGGGGCGGGACCCTGCGCAGCGGTCCGCTCGTGGTCCGGAGCACGAGCAGCAGGACGGTCGTGCTGGACGGCGTCGCCGTCCTGCACTGAGGGCGGCCCGGCCGGCTCCTAGCGCCGGGCCAGCAGCGCGGGGCCCAGCGCCACCGGCTCGCGCAGGACGAGGGCCGCGCCCCCCAGCGCCTCCGCGCGCTCGCCCAGCTGGGCCCCGACGATGTCGATGCTGCTGCCGGCGGTGGTGACGGCGGCCGACCGGGCCGCGTAGCGCAGCGGTCCGACCAGCAGCTCCTCGGCCCGGCCGACCTCCCCGCCGATGACGACCCGGTCGGCGTCGAGCAGCGTCACGAGGTTGGCGACGGCGACCCCGAGGTGCGCACCGGCGTCGGCGAGGACCCGGCGGGCGCCGGCGTGGCCGTCCTGGGCCAGCCGCAGCAGGGCCGCGGCGCTCTCGAGCTCGACCCCGGCCTCGGCCATCTGGGCCAGCAGCGCGGGGGCGCCGGCGAGCTGCTCGAGGCAGCCGCGGTTGCCGCAGCGGCAGACGGGGCCGGCGTTGGACAGGGTCGTGTGCCCGATCTCCCCGGCGGTGCCCGAGGCGCCGCGGAAGAGCCGGCCGTCGACCACCAGCCCCGCGCCGACGCCCGTGGCGACCTTGACGTAGGCGAGCACGCGGCTGCCCCTGCCCGCGCCGTGCAGGGACTCCGCGAGCGCCCCGAGGTTCGCGTCGTTCTCCACGAGGACGTCGCAGCCGAGCCGGGCGGACAGCTCGGCGGCGGGGGCGAGCCCGACCCAGGCCGGCAGGATCGTCGCGGACCCGAGCCGTCCGGTCGCGCGGTCGACCGGGCCGGGCAGGCCGAGCCCGGCGCCGAGCAGGTCACCGGGTCCCACGCCGGCCTGCACGAGCAGCCGCGCGACGGTCGCCTCGACCATCTCCAGGGTCTCGCGCGGCCGTTCGGTGACGTCGACCCGCTGCAGGTCCTCGGCCAGCAGCCCCAGGCCGAGGTCGGCGACGACCACGCGGACGTGGGTGTTGCCGATGTCGATCCCGAGGGCCGCCCCGGCGCTCGGCTCGAGCCGCAGGACCGCTGGGGGACGACCCCCGGCGGCGCGCGTCGGGTCGGGGGCCTCCTGGACGAGCGCCCGGTCCAGCAGCTCGGTGAGCAGGCTCGAGACGGTCGAGCGGGACAGCCCCGTCCGGGCACTGACCTCGGCCCGGGTCAGCCCGTCGGAGAGCCGCAGCAGGTCCAGCACGCGGGACAGGTTCGCCGTCCTGGCATCGCTCGGCCGCACGGCGGGAGGAGCGGCGGAGGTCACGGCGGCACTGTCCGCAGGCCCCGCGGTTCTGTCAAGCGCTCTGCAGAACGAGCGTCAGAGTCGTCACACGCTGTGCTCAGCCGGTCGCTGGCGACCTCCTCCAGCGGCCCCTCCGCGGCCTCTGCGACGCAGATCCTCGGCGTATTGTGTCGAGTGCTTGACAGAACGACGGCGGGGCTCCACTGTCCGGACCCACAGGGCGCGCAACGGCCCTGCAACCTGCCGGCTCGCTCCGAGCCGCCACTCGACGGAGGTCCACCGGTGCGCACCGCCAGCCGTGCAACTGCCCGAACCACCCACCGCGCCGCCTTCGCGGCCTCGCTGCTCGCCGTGGCCCTGACGGCCTCGGCCTGCGGCTCCAACGACGACAAGACCGGGACGGACACGACCGCCCAGGCGTCCGGCGGGGCCAGCACCGCCGCGGCCGCCACCCCCACCGCCGCCTGCAAGCTGACCTCGCCGCCCACCAGCGCGGCCAAGGCCCCGGCCGGTGGCGCCGCCACGGCCAAGGCGTCCGGCAAGGTCGGCGTGATCCTGCCCGACACCACGTCCTCGACCCGCTACACGCTCTACGACAAGCCGCTGCTGCAGAAGGCCCTCAGCGAGGCCGGCGTCACCCCGGACATCCAGAACGCCGGCGGCAGCGTCCCCCGCTTCCAGTCGATCGCGCAGCAGATGATCGGCAGCGGCGTCAAGGTCCTCATCATCGACTCCATCGACGCCACCTCCGGCGCAGCGGTCGAGAAGCAGGCCGCGGCCGCGGGCGTCAAGGTCATCGACTACGACCGCGTCAACCTCGGCGGCACCGCCGACTACTACGTCTCCTTCGACAACGAGGACGTCGGTCGCCTGCAGGGCCAGACGCTCGTCGACTGCCTCGACAACAGCGGCGTGCAGGACCCGCAGGTCATCGTGATGTCGGGCGGCAAGGACGTCGACAACAACGCCGTCCTGTTCGAGAAGGGCGCCCTGTCGGTGCTCAAGCCGCTCG
The DNA here is from genome assembly GCA_025965495.1 of Frankiales bacterium. Classification (GTDB taxonomy): domain Bacteria; phylum Actinomycetota; class Actinomycetes; order Mycobacteriales; family SCTD01; genus RYN-122. The sequence continues at coordinate 946 of JAOPWW010000353.1, read as the reverse complement.
AGTCCAGCGGCAAGCTCAAGATCGCGTCGGTCTCCACCGTCAAGGGCTGGGACGTCAACGTCGCCGCCCCGACCTTCACGCAGGCGCTCACCGCCGCCGGCGGCAAGGTCGACGGCGTCCTCGCCGCGAACGACGACATCGCCAACGCCTCCATCGGCGTCCTCAAGGGCAGCGGCCTCAACGGCCGGGTCCCGGTGACCGGTCAGGACGCGGGCGTCAACGGCCTGCAGAACATCATCAACGGCCAGCAGAGCATGACGATCTTCAAGGACGTCAAGCTCGAGGCGCAGGCCGCGGCGCAGCTCGCGATCGCGCTCATCGGCGGCAAGGACCCGGCCGCGGCCGGCATCACGCTGACCGACTTCGCCGACCCCAAGGCGCCGAACCACAAGCTCAAGGCGCTGCTGCTGCCGGCCCAGGTCATCACGCAGTCGAACATCTCGGACGTGATCAAGTCCGGGGCGCTCACCGCCGCGCAGATCTGCAAGGGCATCGAGGCGGCCTGCCAGAGCGCGGGCGTCGCGTAGCCCGCTCGTCCTCCCCGCTCGCCCCGCCGGCGGTGCCTCTGGGCGCCGCCGGCGGGAGCACGACCCCGACCTGACCCCCCTCTCGAGGAGACCGCGGTGGAGCCGACCGCCCAGACGCCCCTGTTGCAGATCAAGGGCTTGAACAAGAGCTTCGGGCCGGTGCACGTCCTGCGCGACATCGACCTCACGGTCCACGCGGGGCAGGTCACCGCACTGGTCGGCGACAACGGCGCCGGCAAGTCGACGCTGGTCAAGTGCCTCGCCGGCATCCACTCGATCGACACCGGCGAGGTGCTGTTCGAGGGCCGCCCGGTCAGCCTGGGCGACCCCCGGGCCGCCGCGGCCCTCGGCATCGAGTTCGTCTACCAGGACCTCGCCCTGGCCGACAACCTCGACATCACGCAGAACATGTTCCTCGG
>JAOPWW010000339.1 GCA_025965495.1 Frankiales bacterium | reverse complement strand
CGCCGGCCTCGACGGCCTGCGGGTCGAGCACGTCCTCGTGGTGGCGGGGGGCCGTCATGTGGTCGCACTCCTGGTCATCGCGGGGCTGGGGCGGCGGGCGTCCGCCGGACCGTCGTCGTGTGCTGCCGGGTCGGAGTCTGCCTGCCTGACGCCGCCTCGGGCCGTTCCGCCGTCGGCCGCGCCGGTCGGCACCCAGGCGGCCGTGACCAGCCGGGAGCTGGCGTAGCCCAGGACGACGGAGCCGGCGAGGACGAGCCCGAAGTCCCGGATGACGTCGAGCCCGGACACCGCCAGGGACAGGTAGCCGGCCAGGCACGCGCCGGCGGCGAGCAGGACGCCCCTGCGGCTGTCCTCGCCCTGCCGTGACCCGAGGACGACGCTGAACTCGCACCCGACCGCCGCCGTGAGCGAGCCGAGGGCGAGGGTCAACGGCGTGAAGGCGATGCCCGCGGTCCACAGCAGGAGGAACCCGGTCCCGGTGGCGATGACCGCAGCGCTGGCAGCGAGGGCGCTGTCGCGCCAGCGGCTCCGCCCGAGCAGCAGGAGCAGGACCAGGCTCGGCACGAGCACACCGATGACGTTGGCACTGACCCGGCTGCGCTCGAGCTCCTGCAGCTGCGCGCTCGCGAGGACCGGGACTCCGGTCACCGACACGGTGGTGTCGCGGGGCGGCGGCGGGAGCAGCCGGCGCAGGGAGTCGACGAGGTCCTGCTGGCCGGCGACGTCGTCGGCCCGCAGGCCGTAGGACAGGACGGAGGACTGGCCGTCGGGCGCGACGGCGACCCCGAGCAGGTAGGCCGGCAGGAGCTGGACCGCCGACCGGACCTGCTCGGTGGTCGGCGTCGGCCCGAGGAAGCCCAGCAGCGACGCCGGCGAGGAGATCGGCTTGAGCCGGTCGGCGTCGTGGACGATCACCGCCTCCGCGGCCTTCGTCGACCACGCGAGCGCCGCCGGGCTGAGGGCGTCGCCCCGGAGCAGCACGTCGATCTCGCTGATCGCGCCCAGCCTGTCCTGCGCCCGGTGGGCGTCGTCGAGGGCGCCGAGGCCGCTGGCCAGGCTGGCGGGGTCGGAGGTGATGCCGATCGAGGGCAGCACCGCCCAGCCGGCGGCGGCCACGACGGCAGCCACGAGGGTGAGCGCCCGCAGCGTCCGCACGGGGAACCGGGGCGTCGTCGCGGTGCGCGCGACGGCAGCGGGGCGCTGCTGGGGCTCCACCGCCGGCAGGAACCAGCCGATCGCCGCGGCCAGCAGGACACCGGTGCCGAGCAGCAGCCCGAGGCCGCGCACGAAGGGGACCGGGGACAGCGCGGTGCTGTAGAAGCCGGCGCCGGTGGCGAGCGCAGCGACCGCCAGCCGACGGTCCTTGCCGAGCCGGGAGAGGTAGACCGGGACGTCGGTGCCGACGCCGAGCAGCACGGGCAGCAGGGTGAGCAGACCGAGCGTGGCCGGGACGTCCGCCCAGCCGAGCACCGAGGTCAGGACGAGCACGGCACCGAGGCTGGCCAGCAGCGGCACGAGCAGGCGCGCCGCGCGCCGCGGTGACCGGAGGTCGCGGCGGTGCCCGAGGAGCAGCATGGTCGCGACGGCGACCACGGCCAGCACCGCCAGCAGGGGGAGCTGACCCTGGACGTCCACGGCGAGGGCCTGCAGCACGACGGCCGGACCCGTCACCAGGACGTGACTGCCGGGGATCGGGTCCTGCCGCAGCACGCCGTGGATCTGCGACTCGAGGCGCCGTTCCGCGTCCTGGTCCAGTCCCTCGCGGGGCCGGACGAGGATCGCGACCGACGTGGAGTCCGGCACGACGAACCGGAGCTCGGGCCGGGGCTTCCCGTCCTTGCCGTACGCGGTGGCGTCGATGAAGTTCTGGTTGCGCAGCGTCGGCAGGCCGGCCGGCAGGCCCTGGGTCAGCAGGGCGCCGTACCGCTCGTCGAACGGCACGAGCGCCCGGTCGCCGGCGGCTGCCGCCTCGGCGTCGGTCGCACCCCGCTCCTTCGCCTCCTTGACCGCCCGCTGCCGCAGGCCGTCCCGGGTGCCCGTGACCTGGACGATGAACTTCTGGGCGCTGGCGGCGATCTGGTTGAGGACCGTCGCCGGGCCGTAGACGACCGCGGCGTCGTCGAGGCCGGCGAGCTCGCCCTCCAGCTTGAGCAGGGCGGGCAGCGTGGCGCTCTTGAGCAGCGCCTTCGGCTCCCCGGGCCTCTCGACGAGGACCGTGATCGGCTCCGCGCCGAAGGACTTCTGGACACCGGCGTAGTCGCGTCCCTCACGGGTGCCCTGGTCGAACAGGGAGGAGAAGCTCGTGTCGAAGCGGACCTGGGCGACACCACCGAGCAGGACGGCGAGCACCGCCACCACGGCGGCCGCGGCGCCGGCACGCGCGAGGCGCGCGTGCCGGCGTCGCGGCGGACTGTCCGGGTCGGTGCCAGGTCCCGCCGGAGAGCGGGACCACCTCACGGCACGTCCCTGGTCACCCTCGTGTACGTGCCGGTGAACACGGGCTTCGGGGCGCGGTTCTCACCCGGCGCAGGGTAGGGGTTCGCGCCCGTCCCCGGGGTCAGCCCGTTGGTGGCGACGGGGAGCCCGGTCACCGACTGGGGCTGGAAGATCGCGTTGACCCGGATGTACCCGCCGTTCCCGTCGACCGGGTTGACGGCGCCGCCGATGGTCGTGAAGAAGGCGGAGATCTCCGGGCCGTACGGCTCGAGGTAGCCGAGCATCGGGTTGAGGTCGGCCATGACCTGCCGCGCCGGCGGGACCAGCCCGCTGGTGGCGGAGCTGAAGGCGGGCACCCGGGTCAGGGTGGCCGGTGCGCGGTCGAGCAGCGTGTTCAGCGACGGGATCGTCGCCTCCAGCTGGCGGGTGGCCTCCGGGAGCTCCGCGACGGTGCTGCGCAGGCCGGGTGCCGCGACCTTGAGGTTGCGGGCGACGGGAGCGAGGTCGCGGGACAGGACGCGGAGGTCCGTGGTGGCGGCGCGCGCCGACCGCAGCGTCCCGGGCAGACGGGTCACGGTGGCCGCGATCGCGTCCTTCTGGGCCGCGCCGGCCCGCATGTTGCCCGAGGCCGCGGTGACGAGGGTGGAGATGTCGCCCTGGTTCGTGTCCAGCGCCGACAGGACCCGGGTCGTGCTGCGCGACAGCGTCTTGAGGTCCTCGCCCTGGGCCGCGAGGGCGTCGAGGACGTCGTGCCCGTCCCGACCGAGGACGCCCAGGGCCGAGAGCGTCGCGGCGATGTCCGCCGAGCGACCCTGCGTCGCGTCGTCCCCGCTGCGGACCAGCTGTCCGAGGGCGGTGAGCGTCGGCTTGTCGAGGCTGTTCAGGACGTCGTCGAGGTGCGCGGCCGGCTTGGTCGCCGTGACGGGCAGCACCGCGTCGCTCGCCATGGCCTTGCCGGAGCCGTCGGAGATGTCGAGGTACGTCTCCTCGATGAGGGTCTTGCTGCGCAGGGCCACCGTGGCGCCCTCGTGCAGCGGGACGACCTCGTGGTCCAGGCCGAGGACGGCCCGGGCGACGCCGTTCACGGTCTTGATCGACTCGACCTTGCCGATCTTCACTCCGGCGACCGTGACGTCGGAGTTCGCGACGAGGTTCTGGGCGTTCGGCACCTGGACGGCGACCCTGTACGTGTTGCCGACGCCCGGGAGGTGACCGCCGCTGTTGACCCAGAGGAACAGGAACATCGCCAGGCTGAGCAGGGTGAAGACCACGACGGTCCCCAGGCGCCAGCGGGGCAGCGAGGCGGCGGAGAAGTGCAGCTTCACTTGGCGCTCCGGGAGGTCGCGGCGGGGATGCCGGGGGCGGTGACGGGCAGGGCGGTCGAGCCCTCCTGGACGATGCCGCGGAAGATGCCGCCGTTGGCGTCCGAGAGGGTCGTGAGCTGCATCGTGTTGTAGAAGAAGTCCTGCACCCCGACGAGGTACGGCACCAGCAGGGCCGTGTCCTGGTCGAGCTTCGCGGTGATCGGGCTGATCCGGCGCAGCGAGGTGTTGAGGTCGCGGACCACGGGGCGCAGGCCGGCGACGACCGGCCGGGCGTCAGCGATCACCGGGCGGGCCTTGTCCGAGAACGTGCGCAGGCTCTCGACCGTGTCGGTCAGCTCGCGCAGGGCCGGCGGGAGGTCCTTGCTGGCGGCGGTGACGTCCTTGAGCGTGGGCGTGAGCTCGTCGGCGAGGCCGTCGACCTTGCTCGTCGCGTTGCCGAGCTCGTCGACCACACCCGGCAGGTCGGCGAGGCTGGCCGACAGGGCGTCGTTGTTGCTGGACACCGTGGCCAGCGTGCGGCTCGTGTCGTTCGCCAGGGCGGCGAGGCGCTGGTCCTTGCCGCCCACCACCTGGGAGATGCGGCTGACGTCGGTGACGAGCCGGGCGATCTTGTCGCGGCGGGTCTGCAGGGCGGTCGCGAGCGGCTTGAGGTCGACGACGGTGTCCTTGACCGACCCGATGCCGTCGACGAGGTCGGGCTGGGCGTGGGCCAGGGCCACGTCCGACTCCGCGAGCAGGCTGCTGAGCGCGTCGCGGCTGCGCTTGTCGAGGTTGCCGAGGACCTCGTCGACCAGGACCGGCTGCGCCGTCTGCGACTTGGCGATCGTGCCGCCCTCGCGCAGCTTGCCGGCCTTCGCGGTGCCCGGGTCCATCTCGACGTACATCTCGTTGAGCGGGCTCTTCGGGCGCAGCAGGAGCTTCGCGTCCTTGTAGACGACGGTGCCCTCGTCGAGCTTCATGGTGAGCTTCGCCGTGCCGGCGTCCGTCACGCTCGCCTTGGTGATGGAGCCGACGGGGACGCCCGCGATGCGGACCTCCTGGCCGTTGCCGGGGCTGACGGCCGGCACCGACTGGAACTCCCCGGCGAAGGTGTAGCTGCCGGTCCACGGGGGCTCGACGCGCTGCATGAACAGGACGTAGCCGCCCACCAGCACTCCGGCCACGACGGTGGCGATGAGGACGCGGACGTCCCGGCCGAGGCCGGGCTCGGCCTTCGTGCGGGCCCAGCGCTGGGCGAGCGAGGCGCTCACTTGACGGCTCCGGCTTCGTCGATGGAGGTGAGCAGGTCGATCACGCTCTTGATCTCGGGCGTCTGGGGCGTCTCACCGGCGAAGCCGGGCTGGAACCCGATCTGGCTGCCGTTCCGGTCGGAGATCATCGAGGTGCCGTTCATGTTCGACCAGAAGGAGGCGAAGGACTTGTAGAACTCGTCGCCGTTGCGGTACGGCTTCACCAGTGCCTGCGTGATGGGGCCGCGCACCCGGTCGATCACCGGCCCGCGGACGTCGTCGACCACGGTCTGTGCCGCCCCGACGGCCGGCAGGAGCTCGTGGGTGGTGGCGCGCAGGTCCGTCATCAGCGGACGGAGGTCGGCGACGACCGGGCGGGCTGCCCGGACGGCCGGCTCCGCGCTGTCGAGGAACCGGCCGAGCTCGCGGACCGACGGCCGGGCGGCCACGGACGTCTCGTCGAGCGCGTCCAGGACGCCGGACAGGCGGGCGAGGCCTTCGCGCGTCTGGTCCAGCGCCAGCGGGGCCCGGGCCAGCGTCGCGTTGATGGCGGCGGCCCGCTGGGCGAGCACCTCGCTGCCGACGGCGAGGTCGGCGCTGCTGCCCTCGAGCTGGCCGGGGCGCTTCGAGAGCTGCTGGGCCGTGGACTGCAGGCCCGGGACGAGCTTCTGCAGGTCCGACTCGGGCTGGGTGCCTCGCACGGCCTCGAGGACGTCGGCGGCGCGGCGGAGGCTGTCCGGCGCCGCGACGGCGAGCTCCTGCAGGCCCTTGGTACCGCCGTGCGTGAGCGCGCCGTCGAGCTGCCGCGGCACGTCCTGGATCGCCTTGCGCTGCGGGGTGCGCAGCGCGGTGAGCACGGCGTCCAGCTCCACGGGGACCGTGGTCCGGGCCAGCGGGATGACCGACCCGGGCTTCCTGGTGCGGTCACCACCCGGCACGAGGTCGACGTAGTAGTTGCCGCCCAGGAGGGTCGCCGGACGGATCTTCGCCGAGGGTGCCGCACCGACCTTGCCGCGCGTGCCGTCCTCGAGCTTCATCGTGACGCGAGCAGCGCCCTTGTCGAGGGCCTTCACGCCGGTGACCGTGCCGACCACGACGCCGGCCACCTTCACCTTGCTGATGTAGGGGCGCAGGCGGTAGTCCCGGGAGAAGTCCGCCTTGACCGTCTCGCCGGAGGCGAGCTTGGTGCTCAGGTAGTTCTTCTGGAACAGGACGGTGCCGAGGCCGAGGACGAGGACGACCAGCGTGATGCCGATCTGCATCGTGGTCACGCGCCCGGGGCGCGGGGTGGCGGTCATGGGGTGCCCTTCGCCTGGGGGTCGTCGTAGCCGTAGGGAGCGCCCGGTCCGCGCGCGGTGCGCGGCTTCGGGTAGGGGTCGCGCTTGCTCAGCGGGTCGGCCACCGGGACGTTGCCGCTGAGGACCTGCGTGGTCTCGGTGACGTCGATGCGGACGTAGTGGCTGCCGTCCGGGTTGGAGTTCTCGACCGTGCGGGCGAAGCTGTCGAAGAACAGCCCGATGTCGAGGCCGTAGGGGGCGAGCACCTCGAGCGGGTCGTTGCCGAGCGACAGGCCCTTGGTGATCTTCGGGGCCAGCGGGCGGAGGTCCGTCGCGGTCCTGCGCAGGCTCGTGACGGCCGTGCTCGTCTTGCCGGCGACGCCCGGGACCTTCTCGAGCGGAGGGACCAGGTCGCGCACCGTCTTGCGGAGCGCGGGCGTGACGGCGCCGAGGTCGCGGGCGGCCGGGCGCAGGGCGGTCAGCGCGTCGGCGGTGTCCTGCAGCGGCTGCTCCGCCTCGTGCAGACCGACGCGGGCGGCCGCGAGGGTGCTGGGGAGCTCGACCAGCGTCTGCTGGAGCGGCGTGCCGTCCTCGGTGGCGACGGCGCCGAGGACGGTGCCGGTGTCGCGCACCAGACCCGCGATCTCGGCTTGCTGGTCGCTGACGCGGGAGGCGAGCCGGCCCGACGTGGCGATGAGGCTCGTCACGTCGGCCTCCTTGCTCGCGGCGGCGCCGGTGACGGCACCCAGGGCGTTCAAGGTGTCGGGACCGTTCGCCAGGAAGTCGTTGACGTCCTGCGAGTGACCGGCGACGCCGTGGCCGGTCGTGGCCAGCACGTCGGCCGCCTGCTTGCGGGTCTTCGTGTCGAAGACGTTGAGCACGTCGTCGAGCTGCGTCTGTGCCGAGGTGGCCGCCACCGGGATGCCGGCCTTCGGCAGAGCGCCCTTGGCCGCCGTGCCGGGGGCCAGGTCGACGTAGGTCTGGCCGAGCGACGAGCGGGCGCGCAGCGCCGCCTTGGCGTCGGAGTACAGCTCCTTCTGGCCGTCGATCTGCAGGGTGACGAGGCCACCGTGCTCCCCGACGTCGATGGCGCGCACCTGGCCGATGCGGACGCTGTTCTCCCGGACGTCGTCGCCGACCCGCAGGCCGCCGACGTCGCTGAAGGAGGCCTTGGCGACCGTGTAGTGCCGGCCCGGCACGTTGCTGGCGATGGTGAAGGCGAGGCCGAGGCTGAGGCCGAACAGCCCGACCATGCCGATCCCGACCAGGGCCGGCTTGCGGTCGCGTCCCTGGGGGATCACGGCGTGCCTCCAAGCAGGAAGCCGAGCAGGTTGGACTCCTGCTGCGGGGTGAGACCGGTCGCACTGGGCGCGCGCGGACCGGAGGTGGTGGTCGGCGCCTTGAGCAGGCCGCCGACGCGCGGCACCGTCACGGCGGGTGCCTTGACGCCCGGGACCTCGAGAGCGGGGACCTTCAGCGCGGGGACCTTGACGGCCGGCACCTTCACCCCCGGGACCTTGACCGCGGGCTGGCCCGGCAGCTTGGGCAGCGGCGGGACCACGCCCGGCGCGACCGCGTCGACGGGGGTCGTCGCGGTCTCGCCCTCGACCGCGACGACGGCGCGGAAGTAGTTGGACAGGCCGTCCTGGCCGTTGGCCGTGATGCCCCAGTCGCGCAGGAAGTTCAGCGTCCCGCGCAGGTGCGTGCGGTAGTCGGTGAGCAGCTCGGTGGCGGCCGCGGTGTCCTTCACCAGCAGCGGGCTGGTCCTCTGCAGCTCGGCCACCAGCGGCCGGGTCTGGTCGAGAAGGGTCTGCGCCCGGGCGAGCACCGGCGTGAGGCTGGCGAGCGCCGGGTCGGCAGCGGCTCCGAACGCCTCGAGCTCGCGGGAGATGCCGGCGAGGTCGCTCGTGACCGGGCGGAGGTCGTGCAGGGCCGGGGTGGCCTGGTCGGCCACGCCGGACAGGACGGCGAGCGTGCTGCGTGCCTGCTTCAGCGTCGCGGGCAGCGCCTGCAGCGAGGCCGCCATGGCCTCCTGCTGCGCCGACGTCGCCGCCAGCAGGTGCCCGGCGTTCCCCATGAGGGCGTCGAGGTCCTTGCCCCCGTCGGCGTCGAGACCGGCCATGACCGGGGTGACGTCGTCGATGAGCGTGGTGAGGACGCTGTTCTGGTCGTCGAGGATGGCGACGAGCTCGTCGGTGCGGCTGAGCGCCGGGCTGAGCGCCTTGAGCGCGTCCCGCGTGTTGCCGCCCTGGCCCGCGACGCCCTCGCCGAGGCCGGTGACGAGCGCCTGCAGCGCCTTGCCGGTCGGGGCGTCGACGGCGTTGAGGACCTCGTCGAGGTCGACCGACCGGCTGGACTGCGACGCCGGGATGACGTCGCCGTCCTCGAGCAGCGGCGCGGCAGCCGTCCCGGGCTCGATCTCGACGAAGCGCTCGCCGAGCAGGCTGACCGGACGGACCCGGACCACCGCGTCCCGGTGGAGCGGGCCGGCGTCCTCGATGAGGTCCAGGGCCAGACGCGCCTTGCCCTTCACGACCTTGACGCTCGAGACGCTGCCGACCTTGACGCCGTGGAGGCGGACGTCGTTGCCGTTGATGATCGCGCCGGCGTCGGCGAGGTCGACGAAGACCCGGCGCGCGTCGGAGCGGTGGCCCATGTGCGTGGCACCGGTGGCGAGGCCGGTGGTGCTGAGCACGACGGCGGCCGCGACGCCGAGGGCGCCGTAGCGGTGCCCGTCGAGGAGGAGCTTCATCGGATCGTGTCCCCGTGTGCGTCGGTCCAGGTCTGGCCGGCGTTCTGGCCAGGCTTGCGGTTGCCCTTGGTGATGCCGGGCGGAAGTGAGGTCAGCACGCCCACAGGGCTGGTGGTGCCCTCGGTCACGCGGACGCGGGCCACGTGGTCCTGGCTGTCGAACTGCGCGCCGGCCTGCCCCCAGTTGGACAGGAAGCCCATGATCTCGGGGGTGTAGGGGCGCACGTAGGTCAGCGCCGGTGACAGCTGGTCGAGCGTGCTCGACACCTGCGGCAGGAGCGCCGAGCTCGTGTCGAGCAGCCCGGGCGTCTGGGCGAGCACGCTGGACAGGTCGGCGGCGGTCGGCCGCAGCTGCTCGAGGGTGGGGTTGAGGTCCCGCAGCAGCGGCGTCAGCTGTGACGTCACGCCGGGGAGCTTCGCGGTGACGGGCGCGAGGTCGCGCAGGAGCGGGCCGGCTGCCCGCACGGCGCCGGGCACCTTGTCGAGCGTGCTGCGCGCCTGGTCCAGCGCGCCGGGCAGCCGCACGAGCGTGGACTGCATCTCGGCCTGCCGCGCGGTCAGCGTCGTCTGCTGCGCCGTCAGGTCCCGCACCGTCGTCGACAGGTCGCCGCGGCGGGCGTCGAGCTCGCCGACCATGGCGTCCAGCCGGGTCACGAGGTCGTGGATGGCCGGACCGTCGGTGCCGAGGCCCGCCAGCACGTTCGACAGCGCGTCGAGCGTCGGGGCCGTGGCGGCCAGCGTGTCGTTCACGGGCTTCTCGTTGCCGTCGACGACCTTCGTCAGCTGGGCGAGGGTGCCCTTGAGCCGCTCCCGGGTGGGGGCGTCGAGGGTGTTGAGCACCTCGTCGAGCTCGACGCGGTCGTCCATGCCGCGGACGAGCGCGCCGTCGCGCAGCTTCCTGCTGCTCTTCGGCCCGGGGGTCACGTTGATGACACGCTCGCCGAGCAGGGCCTTCCACTCGATCGCAGCCGTGGTCCCCTCGTGGAGCGGCGCGTAGGCCTGGTCGAGCGTGACCGTGACCACCGCCTGGCCGTCCTTGGCGCGGACCGAGGCCACCTTGCCGGCCTGGATCCCGCCGACGACGACGCGCTCGCCCTTGAGCACGCTCGGGGCGGAGGGGAAGACGAGCTTGACGGAGTAGTCGTCCGCGTGGGCGACGCCGCCGGCGAGCACGAGGCTGCTGATGACGGCCGCCGCTGCTGTGAGGGCGAGTGCCTTGGACATCAGTCCATCCCGAGCGGGCCGGCCGAGTCACCCGCGAGGAACTGGCGGACGAACGGGTCCTCGCTGTCGAACGCCTCCTCGGTCGGGCCGTAGTGGATCTTGCGGCCCTGCCAGACGAGGCCGACGTAGTCGCTGACCTTGCGCGCCGTCGGGATGTTGTGGGTGACCAGGAGGTACGTGCCGCCGTGCTCGGCGTGCATGTCCAGGATCAGGTCGTTGAGCAGGCTGGTGCGGACCGGGTCGAGGCCGGAGTCGGGCTCGTCGAACAGCACGACGTCGGGGTTGAGCACGAGCGCCCGGGCGAAGCCGGCGCGCTTGCGCATCCCGCCCGAGACCTCGTTCGGGAACTTGGTCAAGGACCGGTCCAGGCCGACCTCGGTCAGGCGCCGGATGATGAGGTCGCGGATCTCCTCCTCCGACTTGTCGGTGTGCTTGCGGAGGGGGAAGGCGACGTTGTCGTAGATGTTCATCGAGCCGAAGAGCGCGCCGTCCTGGAACAGGACGCCGTAGCGCTGCCGCATCTGCAGCTTCTCGGCCTGCGTCATCCCGGACACCTTCTCGCCGTAGAACACGACGTCGCCGCGGTCGGGCTCCAGCAGGGCGACCATGTGCTTGAGCAGCACGCTCTTGCCGGTGCCGGACGGACCGAGGACCGTGGTGATCGCGCCGTTCTTGAAGTTCATGTCGAGGCCCTTGAGGACCTCGAAGTCGCCGAACTTCTTGTGCAGGTCGGTCACCTCGACCGCGTTCTCGAGGTCGGGGCGGCGGGTGCCGGGGTGCATCGTGGGAGCAGTCATCGGGGCAGCCTTCTCAGTTCGCGATGGGGGCGTTGGGAGCGAGGCCCCAGAACAGCTGGGTGCCGAGCAGGCCCACGACGTGGACGAGCACCATGTTCAGGACCATGGACTTCGCGGTGTTGCGGCCGACGTTCACCGGTCCGCCGCGCGTCGTGTAGCCGTAGAAGCAGCCGACGAAGACGATCACCGTGCCCATGGCCATCGCCTTGGCGAGGCTGAACAGCAGGTCGGCGGGGTTCTGGTACAGCCAGAAGATGAACGAGTAGGCGCCGGCCGAGACGCCCCTGAGCTGGACCACCACCACCAGGTACTCGGACAGGTCGAGCAGCCCGAGGCCGACGATGTAGAGGAACGGCATGGCGATCCAGGCGGCCACGACGCGGGCGGCGACGAGGTAGGTCATGGAGTCGACGCCCATGACCTCCATCGCGTCGACCTCCTCGGAGATCCGCATGGAGCCGATCTCGGCGACGAGGCCGCAGCCGACCTTGGCCGCGAGGATGTAGCCCCACATGTACGGCGCCATCTCGCGCAGCCCGCAGTAGGCGGTGAAGACGCCGGAGTAGAGCGGGGCGCCGATCTGCTTGAGGGTGTAGTTCGCCTCGACGCCGCAGACGGAACCCATCACGAACAGCATCAGCCAGATGATCAGACCGCTGGAGAGCACCAGGATCGACGTCTGACGGAGCACCTCGCTGCTGTAGCTGCGCAGGCCGGGGATGGACTTGACGGTGGCGACGCTGAACCGGGCGAGCTCGCCGAAGGTGCGCAGCATCTCCTTCGCCTTGTCGGCGAAGGTGCCGGGCGTGAACGTGACGCCCTGCGGCTCGAAGTCCTGGAACTGGTCGTCCTCGCGGACGTCCGGGGGGATCAACATCGTAGTCATTGTCAGCGACCCTCTACCGGAAGACCTGGATCTCGGGGAAGAGCCCGAGCATGGTGGCGGTGAACACGTAGTTGAAGATCCAGATCGCGGCGAAGCTGATGACGACGGCCTGGTTCACGGCACGTCCGACGCCGATCGGGCCACCCTTGGCCGTGTAGCCCTTGTAGCAGCAGATGACGCCGACGAAGAGCCCGAAGCACGAGGTCTTGATGACCGAGCCGAGCAGGTCGACGACGTTTGCGTTGGCGAAGAAGCTGCCGTAGAACGCACCGGGGCTGGAGCCCAGGATCGGGACGGCGGCGATGAAGCCGCCGACGATGCCGCAGGCCAGGGCCAGCAGGTCCAGCAGGCCGGTCATGAACATCAGGCCGAGCACACGCGGCAGGATCAGGCTGCGCATGACGTCGATGCCGAGCACCTCGAGCGCGTCGATCTCCTCGCGGATGCGCCGGGCGCCGAGGTCGGCGGTCACGGCCGTGCCGACGACGCCGGCCACGACCATGGCGTTGATCCACGGGGCGAACTCGCGGACCGACGCCATGATGAAGAACGAGCCGAGGCGGTCCGGGATGCCGAACAGGCTGTAGATGTTGCCGCCCTGCAGGCCAGGAGCGCCCAGGCCGAAGGCGATGCAGCTGACGATCATCGGGAGCCAGCAGAGCTTGAGGATGCTGTGCATCTGGTCGCGGACGTCGCCCCAGTAGCCACGCGGGTGACGGACGGCGTCGTAGAGGACCGCCGCGCCCATCGTCGACATCTCCCCGAGCTCCACGAGGCCGCGGACCAGGACGTTCGGGCCCTTGCGCTTGGCCTTCAGCGACTCCTCGGCCGCCTGGAGGGCCTCGCTCTCGCTGCCCATGAGCCCGGTGGGCACCTGGAGGCGCTGCGCCTCCTCGGGGTCGTCGAGCAGCGCGAGCGCCGTCGCGGGCGGGAGGCCGGCGAAGGCGGCGTCGCGCCCTTCGTCCTGCGCCGGCTCGCCGTCGGTGTCCAGCAGTTCCCAGCGGCTCGGGCCGTCGTCGTCGAGCGCCACGGACGCCTCCTCGAGGGAGACGACGGGGACGGACCCGGCCGTCCGGCGCTTCGTGGCGCGGCGCGCCACAGGCGTCGCCGACGCCTCCACTGCGACCGTGCGCGTCCTCGGGCGAGGCGTGGGCACGGCCTTCGCTGCAGGACCCTCTGCGGGTCCGTCGTCGTCCTTCACGGGCTACCTCCGTCGTGACTCGCGTCACCGTAAGAGGTCACAGGTGCCTGGCATAACCCACCGCATGTCGGGCATCTCCCCCCGTTCGGGGGGGTGGGGATGGTCAGGAAGGACTAGGCGCCCTGGCCCTCGCGGGTCCCCCGCGAGCGTGGCGCGCGCCGGGGCAGGCGGGTGGCGAACGCCCCCACGACGACGGCGTAGACGAGCGTCACGGCCGACTGCACCACGTGCAGCCCGCCCTGCAGGACCACCACCAGGGGCAGCGTGAGGGTGAAGGCCAGGACCGCCGCGACCGGGCCCTGCAGGAGCGGGCGACCCGCGGCGCCGACCCGCCGGCCGGCCAGCACGAAGGCGAGGGCCGCGGTGAGGCTCAGCCACAGCAGGCCGAGCTGGGAGCTGACCGCGCTCGCGATCGGCTGCGCCGCGCTGCCGAGCAGCAGGACGCTGAACCCCGACGACGCCCCGCGCACCAGCTCCGGCACGTCGAACACCGGGACGGCGCCGGAAGGAGCCGGACGGGCAGCCGCAGCCGGACGACCGGGTGCGGGGCCGGTCGGCGCAGCGGAGGCGGTCCGGGCAGCGGGGGCGGTCCGCGCAGCAGGCGCGGCAGGACTGCTGGGCGGGGTCGCGGCAGCAGATCGCCGCTGCGCGGGACGACGCTGGCCGGACGGGCGGCGGCGCTTGCTCACTGCGGCTGCACCCACAGGACGGCGTCGCGCACCGGGCTGCGCTGCGCCGTGACCAGCTCGGCCCAGGGCGCCTGCTCGAGCACCCGACCCTCGAGCATCAGGCCGACCGACCCGGCCCGCCAGGCCAGGTCCCCGGCGCGCGAGGAGGTCAGCAGCACGCCCTGCAGCCCCGGTGCCTGCTCGAGCAGGGGGAGCAGCAGGGGCATCAGGGTGGCGTCGAGGTCGCCGTCGACGACGAGCAGCGGGTTGCGGCGCGCCACCACGCGCGCGAGCGCGACGCGTCGGCGGTCGTTGCGGCTCAGCGACCAGGCGCGGTGCCGGCTGAGAGCGGTCAGGCCCAGCAGGTCGAGCGCGTCCGCGGCGTCGGCGTGCGGGACCGGCGGCAGGTGAGGGGGGCACGCGACGTTGTCCCAGACGGTCAGGTCGAGGACCGCTCCGTCGCCCTCGGGGACCCAGCCGACCGCCTTGCGCACCGCCTGGGTGTCGGCCTTGCGGCCGTCGACCCGCACCTCGTCCATCCGGCCGCCGTCGAGCCCGAGCAGGGCGCGCACCCACTGGGTCTTGCCCCCGCCGGACGGGGCCAGCAGCACGACGACCCCGCCGTGCGGCACCTCGAGGTCGCCCCGCGCGCGGTCGCGCACCTGCAGCAGCGGTCCGGTCGCGGTGCTCACCCGGCGACCCCCGGCGCGTCGCCGGACGGGCTGTCGACCGGGATGGCCACGGACAGGTGGACCCCCGTGAGGGTGGTGGACTGCCCGACCCACAGCCGGCCGCCGAGGTCCGCGGCCTGCGTGCGCAGGCTGGCGAGGCCGAAGCCGCCGGTGCGCTGGGTGAGCCGCCGGCGCAGCACGTTCGCGTCGGCCAGGCCGTCGTCGTGCAGGTCCACGGTCCACCAGCCGGCGCCGCGACCGAGAGACAGGACGACCTGCGTGGCGTCCGCGTGCTTGCTGATGTTGGTCAGGCCCTCGCGCACCGTGCGGCTGATGAGGGCGGCGGCGGTCGGCGACGGCGTCCCGAGGTCGTCGCCACGGACGAGGAAGTCGAAGGCGCAGCCGGTGGCCTCCTGGAAGTCGGCGAGCATGGCCTCGATCTCGGCGTCGAGCCGCGCGCCCTGCGGGTGCAGCCGACCTCCCTCGCCGAGCGCACTGCCGGGCGGCGGCAGGGACGCCGACGCCTGTCGCGGACCCCGGCGCGGGACGTCGCCGTGCAGCGTCAGGCCGACCACCGCGCGGCGCAGCTCGAGACTGGTGGCCTCGACGTCGCGGACCACCGCGTCGAACCCGGCTCGGGCCGGGCTGCTCTCGGGCAGGGTGTCGCCGAGGTTGCGCAGCTTGAGCTGCAGGCAGAACAGCTGCTGGAGGACGCCGTCGTGCAGGTCGGCGGCGAGCCAGCCCTGCGCCTCGGCGGTGGCGCGCGTGGCGTCCGCCTCCCCCAGCGCGCTGGCCCCGGCGACGAGGGCGAGGACCCCGGAGAGCTGGCGCAGCTGCTGGTCGCGGCCGACGTCGTGGGCCAGGCCGAGCGGCCCCTCCACCACGGCGACGCCGACCGCCTCGTCCGCGGGGACGCCGCACGGGAGCGGGAGCAGCAGCAGCGGCCGCCCGGCCCGGAAGGCCGAGCGGGTGCGGGGTCCGAGGGGCACGGACGTGCACGGGGCGACGAGCCGGATGTCGCCCCCCTCGAGCAGCTTCCTCAGGAGGGGCTCCGCGGCGAGGTCCCCCAGCTCACCGGTCCAGCCGCTGCCCGGCAGGGCGTGGCCGCCACGACCCGTGACCGCGCCCTTCTCGTCCAGGACCAGCACCAGCGCGCGGGTGCCTCCGAGCACCTGGCAGAGCTCCTTGGCGAGCTTGCTCACGGCGGCGGTCCCAGTGCCGGCCGTCCGCAGGGTCGCGCTGGCCCGGGTGAGGGTGCTCGCCACGATGCCCACGGTGCGCGGCACCCGGGCCCCTGTCGGGACGGGAGCGGGCGCGGGCGGCGGGGCCTTGCGCCGCGACGCAGGCGTGAGCGTCGGGGTCGTCCCCGACGGGGCGCGGCGGCCGACCGGGGCGACGACGTTCACCGGCGACCGCCGGCGAGGCCGCCCCGGACGGGCGACTGCGTGGGCGGGACCAGACCGGCGGTCATGGCGACGACGGCGGTCTGCGCGCGGCTGGTCGTGCCGAGCTTGCGCATGACGTTGCCGACGTGCTCCTTGACCGTGTGGGCGCTGAGCATCAGCTCGGCGGCGATCTCACGGTTGGTGCGGCCGGCGGCGATGGCGATGACCACGGCCTCCTCGCGCGGGGTCAGGCGGTACTTCGCCGGCGACAGGACGTGCTCGGACACGCGGGCGTCCAGGACCAGCTGTCCGCTGGCCACCTGCAGCAGCTGCTGGACGAGGTCCTGGCGCAGGGCGTCCTTGACGAGGAAGCCGTTGGCGCCGGCGTTCAGGGCGGCAGCGGCGACGGAGCCGTCCTCGTGGCCCGTGAGGACGGCGACCCGGGTCGTCGGGCTGAGGCGGCGCGCCTCCGCGACGTGGGCGGCCGCCTGCTCCTGGCCGAGCCACCAGTCGCAGACGAACAGGTCGGGCGTGTGGCGCCGGACCTCGTCCAGCGCCTCGCTCGGCCGGGTGCTGCAGGCGAGGACCTCGAAGCCGCCCCGCTCGAGGGCGACGGCCAGGCCGTCGAGGACGACCTGGTGGTCGTCGAGCAGCACGGCGCTGGGCAACGGCTGCTCCCTCGGTCGAGTGGCGGACGTCACGACTATAGGTCTGACCACACCTCCGCGAGGCCCCGGACGCCCATCCACCGGAACAGCGGGCTCACGCAGGCAGGCACGGGACGAACCAGGATCAGACGGACAGCGCGGCAGACCGGCCGCTGACCCCGTCCAGGGCCTCGCGGTACTCGCCGAGCAGCTGCTGCGTGACGGCCTCGACGGTCTCCACCGCCGCGATCGCCCCGACCCCCTGGCCGGCTCCGAAGATGTCCTTCCAGGGCTTGTTCTCGCCGTGGACGTCGGAGAAGTCGACCTGCCCCGCGGCGGTGAGGGCCTGCGCGTCGTAGCCGGCCTCGGCCAGGCTGTCGCTGAGCCAGGAGCAGAGCACCCCGGTGACCGCCGCGGTGGCCGTCACCCCGGTGATGTCGGCCTGCACCAGCAGCTCGCGGTACCGGGCGCCCACCATGGACTCGGGGCAGGCGATGTACCGGGTGCCCATGTAGGCGAGGTCGGCGCCGAGGGCCTCGACGGCGAGGACGCCGCGGCCGGTCGAGACCGCCCCGCCGACGACGAGCGGGCCGTCGAAGAAGGCTCGGACCTCGTCGACCATGGCGAACGCGCTGTACCGGCCGGTGTGCCCGCCCGCGCCGTGGCAGACCAGCACCAGGCCGTCGGCCCCCGCGTCGGCGGCCTTGCGGGCGTGCTCGACGGACATGACGTCGGCGAACACCGCTCCCCCGTAGCCGTGGACGGCGTCGGCGACGCGGGCCGGGGACCCCAGCGCGGTGATGACGACGTCGGGCCTGCGCTCGGTCATCAGCGCGAGCTCGGCGTCGAAGCGCTCGTACGTCTTGTGGACGATCATGGACACGGCCCACCGCGGGTCGGGAAGGTCGGCGATGCCGTCCTTGATCTGGCCGATCCACGCGTCGAGCTGCTCGAAGGTGCGCGCGTTCTGGGTGGGGATCGAGCCCATGACGCCGGCCCGGCAGGACGCGACGACGAGCTCGGGACCCGAGACGAGGAACATCGGCGCGACGATGACCGGCAGGGCGAGCGGGTCCCGCAGTCTGCGGGCGAGGGAGCTGCTCATGCGCGCTTCTCCCCGAGCCCCAGGCCGCGCCCGATGATCTCCCGCATGATCTCGCTGGTGCCGCCGTAGATGCGCGCGATGCGGGCGTCGGCGTAGTCGCGGGCGATCGGGTAGTCGTGGGTGAAGCCGTAGCCGCCGTGCAGCTGCAGGCAGGCGTCGACCACCCGGCCCAGCATCTCGGAGGCGTACAGCTTGGCCATGGCCGCCTCGTCCGCGGTCAGCTCGCCCTCGACGTGCGCAGCGAGGCACGCGTCGACGAACGCCTGGGTGACCTCGACCTCGGTCTTGCACGTGGCCAGCACGAAGCGGGAGTTCTGGAAGGTGCCGACCGCGCGGCCGAACGCCTCGCGGCCCTTGACGTAGGTCAGGGTGCGCTCCAGGGCGCCGCGTGCGCTGGACACGTTGCCGATGGCGATGGAGAGGCGCTCCGCGGGCAGGTTGCTCGTCAGGTAGGAGAAGCCCTCGCCCTCCTTGCCGAGCAGGTTGTCCACGGGGACCCGGGCGTCGTCGAAGAACAGCTCGACGGTGTCCTGGGCGCGCAGGCCGAGCTTGTCCAGCTTGCGACCACGGCCGTAGCCCTGGGTGCCGTTCTCGACGACGACCAGGGAGATGTCGCGGTGCGTGCCGGTCTCCCCCGTGCGCACCGCCGTGATGATCAGGTCGGCGTTGAGGCCGTTGGTGATGAAGGTCTTCGCCCCGTTGACGCGGTAGACGTCGCCCTCGCGGGTGGCCCGGGTGCGCAGTCCGCCGAGGTCGGAGCCGGTGCCCGGCTCGCTCATGGCGATGCCGAGGACGAGGTCGCCGGCGGCGATGCCGGGCAACCACCGCTGCGCCTGCTCCTCGTTGCACAGCTCGACGAAGTACGGCAGGGCGACGTCGTTCTGCATCGTGTAGCAGAGGGAGAAGGAGTTGAGGCCGCGCAGGGTCGCCTGCTCGTTGAGCACCGCGTTGAAGCGGAAGTCGTCGTTGCCGGCGCCGCCGTACTGCTCCGGCACTCCGAGGCCCAGGTAGCCCAGCGCCCCCAGTCGGGACAGGACCTCGCGCGGGACGCGGCCGGCCTGCTGCCACTCCTCGTCGTGCGGGACGACCTCCGCGTCGAGGAACCGACCGAAGCTCTCGGCGAAGTCTCGGTGGTCGTCGTCCAGGACAGTGCGCTTCATGCCGCCTCCGGTGTCGGTCTGGAGTCGGACCCTACGGACGCGATCCCAGTCCTGTAAAGGTCTGACCTAATGCGCGCATGTGCTCTATCGTCCCGGCATGACGACTCCAGCCGTACCCCGACCGCAGGGTTACCGATGAACGACCGCGCCCTCGCAGCGCCCGCCGACCTCACGCTGGCGGCCTGGTTCGCCGGGCGCGCCCGCTCCACCCCGGAGCGACCCGCGATCACCTTCGAGGGCGTCACGCAGACCTACGGGCAGCTCGAGGACCGGACCCGGCGCCTGGCGGCAGCGCTGCAGAGCTCCGGGGTCGGGCCCGGGGACCGGGTGGCGTTCCTCGGGCACAACCAGCCCCAGATCCTCGAGGGGCTGTTCGCCGCCGCGGCGCTCGGCGCCACGTACGTGCCGCTGAACTTCCGGTGCACCGGACCCGAGCTCGCGTACATGATCGACCACGCCCGGGTCCGGGTCCTGCTCGTCGACGGCGTGCACCGCCCGCTCGTGGACGGCCTGCGCAGCGGGCTGGGCACCGTCGAGCGGTACGTCGCCGTCGACGGTGCAGGCGAGGGCTGGGAGTCCTGGGAGGACCTCGTCGCGGCGCACGAGCCGCTCGCGGAGCTGGCCCCGACCCGCCCCGAGGACTGCGCGGCGATCATGTACACGTCCGGCACGACGGGCCGCCCGAAGGGCGCGATGCTCAGCCACGCCAGCATGTGGTGGAACAACGTCAACTTCATCACCACCATGGACCTCGGCTACGACGACGTCTCCCTGGTCGTGGCCCCGCTCTTCCACATCGGGGCGCTCAACTGCCTCACGCTCGCGACCTGGATCAAGGGCGGCCACCTGGTCGTGCAGCGGGCGTTCGAGCCGGGCGCGGCTCTGGCGGCCGTCGCCGAGCACCGCGTCACGACGATGTTCGGCGTGCCGGCCATGTTCCAGTTCATGGCCGCGCACCCGACGTTCGCCGACACCGACCTCCGCACCCTGCGCAGCTGCCTGTGCGGCGGGGCGCCCCTGCCCGAGGGCCTGATCCGCACCTACCTCGCGCGGGGGATCGACTTCGCGCAGGGCTACGGGCTCACCGAGGCCTCCCCGATGCTCTGCTTCCTCACGCCGGAGTACGCCCTCAGCAAGCTCGGCTCCACCGGCCGGCCGCCGATGTTCGTCGAGATCTGCCTCAAGGACGTCGAGGGCCGGACCGTCACCGAGCCGGACACCGTCGGCGAGATCTGCGCCCGCGGCCCGGTCGTGATGCTCGGCTACCTCGACGACCCCGGGGCGACCGCCAAGGCGATCGACGCCGACGGCTGGCTGCACACCGGCGACGGTGGCCACCGGGACGCCGACGGCTTCTACTACGTCTCGGACCGCATCAAGGACATGGTCATCTCCGGCGGGGAGAACATCTACCCGGCCGAGATCGAGAGCGTGCTGTACGACCACCCGGCGATCGTCGAGGTCGCGGTGATCGGCGTGCCCGACGAGCAGTGGGGCGAGGCGGTGTGCGCGGTCGTCGCCCTGGCGCCGGGCGCCGAGGCCCCGACCCTGGAGGACGTCCGCGCCTACACCGGTGCGCGCCTCGCGCGCTACAAGCTGCCCAAGCGCCTCGAGGTGCTCGACGCGCTGCCGCGCAACCCGACCGGCAAGGTCCTCAAGGTCGAGCTGCGGTCGCGCTTTCACTGAGGGGGACCGGCGGCGGGTGGTCCAGGACCACCCGCCTGTGCGCTACGCCGGGACCGGCTCGGACGCGCTCGCCGCCGACGCCACGGCGCGCGCTGCCGCCTGCTCACCCGACAGGACCGCCGCCTCCACGCCCGCGTGCGCGAAGTAGTCGCCGGCGAGCGCGACACCCGGGGGCATCTCGGCGTGCAGCGTGCTCATGGTCGCGTAGTGACCCGGTCCGGCGATGGACAGGCCGCGCTCGAAGTGGAACAGCTCGACGAAGTCCGGGTCGGGCGCGGGGCCGTAGGCGGCCCGGGCGGCGTCCACGGCCGCCTGCGAGATCTCCTCGTCGGTCATCGTCGCGAGCGGCGGCGTGTAGAAGTACACCCCGACGGCCTGACCGCCGGGCGGTACGGCGCCGGGGTGGCGGTGGCTCTGCAGCACCGCCGCGCCCCAGACGGCGTCGGGCTGTCGCGCCGGCAGGACGACGCTGACGTCCTGGCCGGGGTAGGGGTCGGTCGTCCAGCAGACCTGCGCGTGGGCGTACTCGGAGTACCGGCAGCCACGCAGCTTGACGACGGCCTCCTCGGTCGCGAGGCCCTGCAGCAGGTCGGCGCTGACCCCCGGCTCGGACGCGACCACGACGGCGTCCACCTCGTGCGTCGTCCCGGCCGCCCGCACCAGGTAGCCCGTCCCGCTCCGCTCGACCGCCTCGACCGGGCTCGACAGCCGCAGGTCCAGCCCCGGGGAGCCGGCCACGAGCCAGTCGCTGATCTGCCCGATCCCCTCCGGCGGCACGGCCAGGCGCAGCTTGTAGAACTGCTGGACGATCGCCTGGAACAGCGACGTCGACAGCCAGCTCATCGGTACGGCGTACAGGAAGCCCATGTACGGCACGGTGATGTAGTCGTGGCCCTTGTCCCCGAGGACGCGGCGCGACCACGTCTCGAGCGTCTCCCCGCGGTCGTGCCGGGCGAGCTCCGCCCCGTCGAAGCAGCTCGACGACCCCCCCGAGACCAGCTGCTTCGCGACGCCGGCGGCGATGCGCGCCTTGTCGAGCAGCGACAGGACGGGCATCTTCAGGAAGCTCAGGACCTGGTCGAACTCGACGCGGTACCGGCTGCCGTCGGCGTCCAGCACGTGGGTGTGGGCGTCCCAGCCGACCATCTCGCCGGCGTGGCCGAGCTCCTCGATGAGCGCGTTCGTGCGCGGGTAGATGCCGCCCATGAGGAACAGGGCGCCCGACCCCAGGTTGAAGCCCTCCTTGCGCACCTGGCTGGTGCGCCCGCCGACGTGGTCCTGCGCCTCGAGCAGCACGACGTCGTGTCCCTGCTTGCAGAGGGTGTAGGCCGCGGCGCACCCGGCGGGGCCGCCTCCGACGACTGCTGCGCGCATGTCCGTGCTCCTTCGTCGAGGTGGTGCGCTCCGTCAGACGGAGCGCTGGGCCTTGCTCGCCGCGGTGGCGGCCATGCTCTTCTCGCGGGCCTGGGCCCAGTCCTCGTCCGACATCCCGGTCAGGCCGGCGAAGGTGCCGGGGCCGGCCAGCATCTGGCCGCCGTCCATGGCGATGGTCTGGCCGGTGAGGTAGTCGCAGGCGTCCGACAGCAGGAACATCGTGAGGTTCGCGAGCTCCTCGACGGTCCCGGTCCGACCGGCCGGGATCTGGTCCGCCTGCGTGGCACCGACCGCGCTCGACTCGGTCGGGTTGAGCATCTCCCACGCGTACTCGGTGGGGATCGGGCCGGGCGCGAGCGCGTTGACGCGGATGCCGTACTTGGCCCACTCGACGGCGAGCGACATCGTCATGGCGTGCACGGCAGCCTTGCCCATGGCGGACGGGACCACGAACGCGGAGCCGGTCCACACCCAGGTGGTCAGCGTCGACACGATGCTGCCCGACAGGCCCTGCTCGATCCAGCGGCGACCGGTCGCGAGCGCGGTGTGGAACGACCCGTGCATGACGGTGCCTGTCACTGCCTCGAAGGCCCGCGGGCTCAGCGTGTGGGTCGGGGCGATGAAGTTCGCGGCGGCGTTGTTCAGGACGCCGGTCAGCGGTCCCTGCTCCTGCCAGATCCGCTCCACGGCGGCGTCGACCTGGTCGAACTGACGGACGTCGACGGTGTGCACGTGGACGCTGCCGGGCCGCGACGCGGACGCCTCGGCGGCGGCCTCCTCGAGCACCGCCTGCCGGCGGCCCCACAGGTGGACCTCCGCGCCGTGCTCGACGAGGTGCCGCGCGACGCCGCGACCGAGGCCGGTGCCGCCGCCGGTGATGAGGATGCGCTTGTCGGCCAGCAGGTCCGGACGGTAGGGCGAGGAGGTCACGCGAGGGGTCCTTCGATCTGCAGACGGGAGGAGCCGGACGGGTCAGGCAGCCAGCAGCTCCGCGAGCTCGGCGACCTGGTCGACCACATCGACCGAGCGCTGGTGGCCCGGCATGATCGTGAAGGACGTGCAGCCGGCGTCGCGGTAGGGGCGCAGGAAGGCAGCGAGCTCGGCGGGCGACCCGACCGGGACGTACGGCGCGAGCGCCTCCTCCTCGGCGCGGTACAGGTCGGCGAGACCCTGGAACAGCTGGGCCCGCTCGGCGTCGCCGCCGAAGGCGCACCAGACGCTGAGGGCGAAGCGGTCCGGGTCGCGGTCGGTGTCTGCGGCGGCGGCGCGGATCTGCTCGACCGCCTGGCCGTAGCGGCGGGGCGAGACGAACAGGCCGAGCCAGCCGTCGCCGTGCTCGACGACGCGGCGCACCATGGCGTCGCCGCGGCCGCCGACCAGCACGGGCGGGACGACCTTCGCGTCGGCGATGGACGCGCCCTCGAGCGTGAAGAACTCGCCCTCGTGGTCGACGACCTCGCCGGACAGCAGACGGCGCAGCAGTCCGAGCGACTCGTCGACCCGCTTGCCCCGGGTGGAAGGGTCGACGCCGCAGTTGCTGACCTCGCGCCGGTCCTCCCCGCCGACGCCGACACCGAGGACGAGCCGCCCCGGGGCGAGGCGCTCGAGGTCGTGGAGCTGGCGCGCGACGGTCAGCGGGTGCCGGAGCGCGAGCTGGTAGATGCCGACGCTCACGGACGTGGTGCGGGTGCCCGCCAGGGCGACCGCGCTCGCGATCAGACCGTCGAAGCCGGTGCCGTCGTGGAACGAGACGTGGTCGCCCACCCCCACGTGGTCGAGCCCGTGCTCCTCCACACGGGCGAGGACGGCCGCGCGCTCGTCCGGGTCGAGTCCGGTGATCGCCCGGTGCAGGTCGATCCCGACCTGCACCCTCTGCGGCCCGCCCACGGTCAGGACGTCGCGAGCTGGGTCTTGAGCACGAACTTCTGGACCTTGCCCGTGGCGGTCATCGGCAGGCTGTCGACGATGCGGAGCATCTCCGGGAGCTTCTGGATCGCGATCTTGCGGTCGTCGCGCAGGAACGTGCACAGCTCCTCGAGCGTCGGCGGCTCGCCCTTCGGCACGACGAACGCGCAGCCGATCTCGCCGAGCCGCTCGTCCGGCACGGGCACGACCGCGACCGCGGCCACGCGGTCGTGCGCCAGCAGGTTGTCCTCGACCTCGCGTGCCGAGATGTTCGTGCCGCCGCGGATGATGATGTCCTTGATGCGACCGGTGACGCGCATGAAGCCGTCCTCGTCGAAGCGGCCGACGTCGCCGGTCGACAGCAGGCCCTGCTCGTCGATCGCGGCCCGGGTCTTGTCCGGGTCGTTCCAGTAGCCGAGCATGAGGCCGGGGCCGCCGAAGCAGATCTCGCCCTCGCCGGCCTGGCCGGCCCTCACCACCGAGCCGTCCTCGGCGCGCAGCTCCATGACCACGCCGGGGTTGGGGCGGCCGTCGGAGGTGAGGACCTTGTCCGCAGGGTCGTCGAGGCGGCAGGCCGTGGCGAGCAGCCCCTCGCTGCTGCCGTACACCGGGAGCAGGACGGTCGTCGAGAGCGCGCTCTGGAACTCCGTCAGCAGGCTCGCCGGGATCGGCGCGCCGGCAGAGGCCCAGACCTCGAGCTTGCTCAGGTCGTCCTCCGGCGTCAGCGCGTCGAGAGCCATGCGCACGAACGGCGTGGCCGTCATCGTGTGGGTGCAGCCGAACTCCTGGATCCGGCGCAAGCCGTCCTTGGCCTCCCACGCGGGCATGAGGTGGATGGCGCTGCCCGCGACGATCGGGGAGGCGACCCCCATGGCCAGACCGGTCGCGTGCGTGACGGGCGAGGGCATGAACACGACCGAGTCGGGGCCGTAGCCCAGGATGTCCTGGCCCAGGCCGTACATGGTGAAGCTCATCGTGTTGAAGGTGTGGGTGCAGCCCTTGGGCCGCGACTCCGTCCCCGAGGTGTACATGATCGCGTGCGGCGCGTCGGCGCTCGGCACGGGCCCGAGCTCGTCGTCGCTGGGCACCGGACCGGTGATGACGTCCTCGAAGCACAGCGCGCCCTCGGCGCGGCCACGCACCGTGACGATCCCGGTCAGGGTCTCGACCTCGTCACGCAGCGCTCCGACCATGCCGGCGTGGTCGAAGCCCTTGTACGTGGTGGGGACGACGGAGACCTTGGCTGCCGAGTGCTGGAAGACGTACCGCACCTCGTCCGAGCGGTAGATCGGCATGGTCGGCACCAGCACGGCGCCGATGCGGGCGATGCCGGCGTAGACGACGGTGAACTCGGCCCAGTTGGGCAGCTGCACCTGCACGCGGTCGCCGGCCACGACACCCAGGCCCTTCAGCGCCTTCGCGAAGCGCGCGGACTGGTCCCGCAGCTCGGCCCAGCTGAGGCTGGCGTCGCCGTCGGTGACGACCACGGCGTCCGGCTTGCGGTCGGCCCAGTGCTTCACCCACTGCGTGAGCGACTCGTCGCGCCAGTACCCGTCTCCCCGGAACTGCGCGACGAGCTCTGAGGAGTAGCGGACCTCGGGCGCGGGGGCCTCGGTCACCGTCGTCGTCGTCATGTCGCTTCTCGTCTCCTCGGGCGGGTGGGGCCGGGCGCGCAGGGCGGGCCGGAGGGTGCGGTCGTGCGGCAACCCAGCAGCGCGCAGGCGCCGAACGTACTTTGGTCCGACCATTGTCGCAAGGGCCTCCTGCGCCTTCCGTCACACCCACCGGCTCTCGCCGGAGAGCCTCAGCCCGCCTGGGCCACGACGGTCCCGACGACGCACGGCGGCCCGCCCGCGACCGCCCCGACGACGTGCACGAGGCCGACGCTGCGGCCCCTGTGCAAGGCCTGGGCCGTGAACGCGACCTGTGCACCGGACGGCACCGGCCGCACGTAGGTCACCTGCACCGACACCGGGTGCAGCGGCGAGGGCGGTCCGTCGAGGCAGGCGGCGGCCACCTGCTCGACCGCGCACAGGGAGATGCCTCCGTGCAGGTTGCCCAGGGGGTTGGTCACCCTCGGGTCGGCCTCCATCACCAGCACCGCACCGGCCGTTCCCCGCTGCAGCCGGCCGCCGAGCAGCGCCAGCAGGTCGTCACTCGAGACGTCCACAGCAGGTCCGGTCTCCAGGCCCCCGGGCGGCTCGGTCGGGCGCGGCACGGAGAAGCCCCGCTGCCGTGCCAGCGCGACCACGGCCCCGGACGCGTCGCGCACCTCGGCCGTCGCCAGCCCGCCCCGGGCGTCGCGCTCCTGGGCCACGCCCACGGCGGACAGGACCGACCCGTCCAGCGGGAGCCGGCCCACGAGGTCGATCCCGATCTCCAGGCTCACCGACCAGGGGGCGTCCTGCCCCTGGCCCATGATGGCGCGGCCGAGCACGTTGTCGACGAGCACGCCGAGGGCGCCGAGTCCAGGCCTCCCGGCCGGGGACCGCAGCCACGGCCCGGTGGTCATGCGGGCGAGAACGTCGCGGTCGCGCCAGGCGAGCCCGTCGACCCGCATCAGGCGCTCGGGGCCGCCGTCGGCGAAGGCGAAGGGCGGGGACGACGCGCTCACCGGGCCCGACCTCCTGCTGCGCGACAGCGGCTCAGCGGCCGGTGAAGCGGGGAGCGCGCCGCTCCCGGAAGGCCGCGAGCGCCTCCGGCATGTCCTCGGTCTGCGCGAGCAGCGCCTGCCCCCGGTTCTCCAGCTCGAGGGCGGCCGCGTAGGACGCGATCTCCTGGTTGCGCTGGATGGCGCGCTTGGACATCCGCACGCCGCCCGGGGAGTTCGTCGCGATCAGGCGGGCCAGCGCGACGGCCTCGTCGAACAGGTCCTCGGCCGGCACGACCCGGTTGACCAGGCCGATCCGCAGGGCCTCCTCCGCCTTGACCACACGTCCGGTCACGCCGAGCTCCGCGGCCACGCCGGGGCCGACCAGCCGGGGCAGGTGCCAGGACGTCCCGAGCTCGCCGACCGACAGGCCGACCTTGAGGAAGGCGGCGCTGAAGGCCGCGGTCGGTGACGCCAGCCGGATGTCGGCCGCGAGGGCGAGCGCGAGACCGCCGCCGAGCGCCGGGCCGTGGACCGCGGCGATGACGGGGAAGGGCAGCTGCCGCAGGGCCATGACGCCCTTGGTCGCGTGCTCCATGAAGCGGACGAACTCCATCGTCCCCATGGCCGTCAGCTGGTCGATCTCCTCGAGGTCGAAGCCGGCCGAGAAGGCCCGTTCTCCCGCGCCCGTCAGCACCAGGGCGCGCACCCGGCTGTCCCGCAGGGCCCGCGCCGCCGCGCCGTGCTCGTAGAACGACACCAGGCGCTGGGCGTTCATCCGGTCCGGACGGTCGATCCGCAGCACCGCGACGTCGCCCTCGAGCACCTCCAGGGAGAGCGTCTCCAGCTCGACCGGCAGGACGCCGGCCGCCTCCAGTGCGGCGGTCGTCATCGGCCGGTGAAGACGGCGGGGCGGCGCTCCTTGAAGGCCGCGAGCGCCTCGGGCATGTCCGCGCCCCGCGTGAGCAGCGACTGCCCGCGGTTCTCCAGCTCGACGGCGGCGGCGTAGGAGGTGACCTCCATGTTGGCCTGCAGGGCGCGCTTGGACAGCTGGACCCCGCCCGGGCTGTTGGCCACGATGCTGGCAGCCATCGCCAGGGCGTCGTCGAGCAGCGCGCCCGGGGCGCTGACCGCGTTGACGAGGCCGACCGCGAGCGCCTCGTCGGCCGGCACCTGTCGGCCGGTGAAGCAGATCTCGCTCGCGACGCCGGGGCCGACCAGGCGGGTCAGCAGCCAGGACAGGCCGAGGTCGCCAGCGGACAGTCCGATCTTGACGAACGCCGCGTTGAACTTCGCCTCCGGGGCCGCCAGGCGGATGTCGGCGGCCAGCGAGAGCGAGAAGCCCCCGCCTGCGGCCGACCCGTTGACCGCGGCGATCACGGGGACGCGCATGCTCCGCACCGCCAGGAGGGCGCGGGCGGCCCGCTCCTGCAGCGCGAGCATCCCCATCGCGCCGAGCCCCGGCAGCGCGTCGGCGTCGGCGAGGTCGTAGCCCGAGCAGAACGCCTTGCCGGTACCGGTCAGCACGACGACGCGCAGGTCGACCTCGTCGTCCAGCGCCTCCGCGACCTGCTCGAGCTCACCGAACATCTGGTCGGTCATGGCGTTGTACCGGTCGGGCCGGTCCAGGCGCAGGACGACGACGCCGGGGGCGGCCTGCTCGAGGGCGAGGGTCTGGAACGTCTGGTCGAGGACCTTCACGCCGGGACGCCGCCCCACAGGACGGGGCCGGCGACGATCGAGTGGCTGGTGAGCTTGCGGCCCAGGACCTCCTGCGCCTCGCGCGCCGCCTCGATGGTGGCCACCAGGTCGATGCCGGTCTCGACGCCCATCTCGTGGAACATGCTGACGAGGTCCTCGGTGGCGATGTTGCCGGTGGAGCCCGCTGGGACCGGGCAGCCGCCGAGCTCGCCGAAGCTCGACTCGAAGCTCGTGCAGCCGGCCTCGAGGGCGGCGTAGGCGTTGGCCAGGCCCTGCCCCCGGGTGTTGTGGAAGTGCGCGGTCAGCTCGACCCCGGGCAGCCGCTCGAACGCGCGCTGGAAGAACCGCGTCACGTAGGCCGGGTTCGCCATGCCGGTGGTGTCGCCGAAGCCGATCTCGGTGGCGCCCGCCTCCGCGAACTGCTCCGCGAGGTCGAGCACGTCGTCGATCGGGACGTGGCCCTCGTAGGGGCAGCCGAAGGACGTGGCGATGACCGAGCAGAGCCCGAGGTCCTCGGCGAGCACCCTCTTGCCCATGACCTGGACGTCCGCCATCGTCTCCTCGACGGTGCGGTTGATGTTCTTCCTGTTGTGCGTCTGCGAGGAGCTGACGAACAGCGCGACGTCCTCGAACAGGTCGCGCACCCGCAGGGCGTTGTCCAGGCCCTTGCTGTTGGGCACCAGGACCTGGCGACGGACGTGGTCGGGGACCTCGATGCTGCGCAGCACCTCGACGCCGTCGGCGAGCTGCGGCAGGACGTCGGGGCGCACGAAGCTGGCGACCTCGATCCGGTCGAAGCCCGACTGCCCGAGGGCGTTGATCAGCGCGATCTTGTCCGGCGTCGCGATGGTCTCCGGCTCGTTCTGGAAGCCGTCGCGCGGGCCGACCTCGCGCACGTGCACGCGCCGGGTCTCCCCCGGGGTGCGGTTGTCCACGGCCTTGTCAGTGGTGGTCATGCGGGTGCTCCTCGAGGGCGGGGACGGGACGGAGGTCAGACGAGCGCGAGCGCGTCGGCCAGGCGCTCGTTCCACACGGTCGGCGAGCCGGCGAGGCGCTCGTCGAGCTTGGCCCGCTTGTAGAAGAAGTGGAGGTCGTGCTCCCAGGTGTAGCCGATCGCGCCGTGCAGCGTCAGGGCGCTGTCGGCGGCCTTCGCGCCCTCCGCCGTGACCTGCGCCTTGGTCGCCGCCGCGTGCAGCGCGCTGTCCGGGCCGTCCGCGTCGACCGAGGCCGCGGCGAAGTAGACGACCGAGCGCGCTGCCTCGACCCCGACGAAGATCGTCGCGGACGCGTGCTTGACCGCCTGGAACGAGCCGATCGGCACGCCGAACTGGTGGCGCTGCTTGCTGTACTCGACCGACAGCGCGAGCATCCGCTCGCTCGCGCCGAGGGTGTCGGCGGCGACGAGCACGGCGGCCCGCGACGACGCGTCGCGCAGCACCCGCTCGGCGTCGACGTCGAGCGCCTCCGAGGCGGCACCTGCGAGGACGACGTCGGCCACGGCCCGGCTGCGGTCGAGCAGGTCGCGCGGGGTGACGGTGACGCCGTCCGCTGACGCCTGCACCAGGCGCAGGGAGCGGGACCCGGCGGCGTCGACGACGGGCACCACGAACTGCGCGGCGGTGCCCCCGGCGAGCACGCGGGGGGCCTCGCCGGAGACCGTGCCGTCGGCGGCGAGCGCGAGGGCGGGGGCGGCGTCGGGCACCTTCTCGGCGCTGACCAGCAGGGCGACGGCCGCGCCGGCGAAGGCGGCCTCCGCGGCGCCGTCGCGTCCCGCGAGCGCGGGAGCGGCCAGCACGTTCGCCAGCCACGTCGCGGACGGGGCGGCGGACCGGGCCAGCTCCTCCGCGGTGAGGACGAGCTCGACGAGTCCCCCGCCCTGGCCGCCCAGCTCCTCGGGGGTGCCGACGCCGGCCCAGCCGTCGGCGACGAAGCGCTCCTCGAACGCGCTCGTGTCGCCCGCCTCGAACCAGGCCCGGACCGTCGCGGCCGGGGCGACGTCGTCCAGCCAGTCGCGCAGGGCGCGCTGGTAGGCGTCCTGCTCCTCAGACAGCGTCCACTGCACGGCGGTCTCCCTCGGTCGGTCGGGTCGGTGTGGTCGTGCGCGTGGCCGGGACGACCGTCACGCCAGGTCCTTCACGAGCCGGCGGATCTCCTCG
>JAOPWW010000396.1 GCA_025965495.1 Frankiales bacterium | reverse complement strand
GGCGAGGACGTCGAGGCCAAGGTCGCCCGGTCGGTGCGGGTGCTCGGGGACGCCGTGGACGCCTCCGCCTTCGACGTCCTGCACGCCCAGGACTGCATCGCCGCCAACGCCGTCGACGGCCGGTGCGTGCGGACCGTCCACCACCTCGACACGTTCACGACGCCGGCCCTCGTCGCGTGCCACGAGCGCGCGGTGCAGCTGCCCCCGGTCCTCGTCTGCGTCAGCCGACAGGTGGCCGACGAGGTGCAGCGCTCCCGGGGCCGGACGGCGACGGTCGTGCCGAACGGCGTCGAGGCGGGGCGGTTCGCCAGGGGGGACGGCACCGCCTGGCGGGCCCGGCTCGGGGGTGCACCGCTGGTGGTCACGGTCGGCGGGATCGAGCCGCGCAAGGGCAGCGAGGAGCTGGTCGAGGCGGTCGCCCTGCTCGGTCCCGGGGCGGTGCTGGCGGTCGGGGGCGGCGAGACGCTCTGGGACTACCGCGCCTTCCGGGCCGACGTCGACGCCGGGGCGCGGGCCCTCGGCGTCGACCTGCGCGTGCTCGGGCCGCTGCCGCAGCAGGAGGTGCCGGACCTGGTCGCGGCCGCCGACGTGTTCGCCCTGCCGAGCCGCAAGGAGGGGTTCGGCCTGGTGGCGATGGAGGCGCTCGCGGCCGGCGTCCCGGTGGTCCTGCGCGACCTGCCGGTGTTCCGCGAGGTCTTCGGCGACGCCGTCCGCTACGGCACGGACCCCGTCTCGCTGGCAGCGGCGATGACGGCCCCGCCGCTCGACCCGGCTCTCGGTCGGGCTCTCGCGCAGGCCCACACGTGGGAGGCGGCGGCCCTGGCGCACCTCCAGCTGTACACGCGCGAAACACACCGCAACGCGAACGTCTCGTAGCGGCAGCGGCCGGGACACGCGCGCTGGACAGGCTCGTCCCGTGACCCCGCACCGCTCCGACGCGCACCGCCACGTCGGTCGGCTGCCGGCGTACCCGTTCTACGGCGGGCCGGCCGTCGACCCGGCGCCGCACGCGCCGGCGACCGTCGCCGAGCTGCTCGCCGACCTCGACCGCGACGGCGTCGAGCGCGCCCTCGTGCTTCCGAACTACGGCGTGCCCGACCCGGCGCTGTCGTTCGCGCTCAACGAGCTCGTGCTCGAGGCCGCGGCCAAGGACGACCGCATCAGCGCCGCCCTCTGGACCTCCCCGCTGCCGCGCGACGCCGAGCGCACGGCCGCGGCGCTGTCCCTCGCGGGGGAGACCGGCGTCCGGGCGCTCAAGCTGAGCTTCCTGCTCGGCGGCGACGTCGACGACCCGGACTGCCAGCCGGGGATCGAGCAGGTGTTCGCGGCGGCGCGCGCCCACGACCTCGTCGTCCACGTGCACACCAGCCCGGGCGCCGCCAGCGACATCGACCGCGTCGGGACCCTCGTGGACCGGTACGGCGACGACGTCGCGATCCACCTCGTCCACTTCGGTGGCGGCGCGAGCGGCCACATCAAGCTCTGCAGCGGCCGGTTCCTCGACTGGGTCGAGCAGGGCAAGCGCGTCTACACCGACCTGTCCTGGGCGATCGGCTTCGCGCCCCGGTGGATCGCCGCCGAGATCGAGCGGCGCGGCCTCGGCCACGACCGCGTGCTGTTCGCCAGCGACGAGCCCTGGGGCGACACCCCCGGCGAGCTCGCCCGGATGAGCGCCGCGTTCGGCGACGGCGAGCTCGCTCGCCACGCCTTCTCCCAGAGCTTCAGCGACCTCTACGACCGCTGACCCACCCACCCACCCGAGGAGACCCGCCCATGACCATGGCCCCCGAGCGCACCGAGGCCGACACGCTCCTGCTCGACAACATCGCCAAGAGCCGCAGCGAGGTCCAGCACCCCAGCCTGCCCAAGGGCTCGACGCTCTACGGCAGCACCAAGATCTTCCCCGACTACCAGGCCGAGACCGGCGAGGGCTACCTGACCCTCGTCCACGGCATCGCGCACGAGAGCAGCGTCAGCTTCGTGGCGATCCTGCAGGCGACCCGCGCGCTGCGGAAGGGCTTCGACTCGGTCCTGTACTTCTACGGCCCCGGTGCCCTGAACTGCCTCGCCACCCGCGGCTTCCCGACCACCGGCAACGCCGCGTTCCCGGGCGAGCTGAACATCAACGACAGCATGGAGACCTTCATCGCCGAGGGCGGCACCGTCTTCTGCTGCCGGTTCGGGCTGTCGCTGCACGGGGCCCGCGAGGAGGACCTGCTCGAGGGCGTCGTCCCCTGCCACCCGCTCGACGTGCAGGACGCGCTCATCCACTACGCCCGCAAGGGCTACATCATCAACAGCACCTACCAGCTCTGATGGCCGACGCCCTCGAGCTGAGGGCGTCGCTCGCCACCCGCGGCGTCCGGACCGTGACCTCCCTCGGGATGCCGGTCCGGCGCACGGGTGGGGCCGGCCCCTCCGACGACGGCCACGTCCGCCTCGGCGGGCTGGCCACCGCGCTCCCCCTCGTCGACGACTCCCCCTACGCGCTCGTCGAGGGCCGCCTCACCGGCCCGGAGGGCCTGCTGCTCGACCTCGAGGTCGAGCCGGTCGTCCGCCCCGCCTTCTACGACCTCGCCTTCCCGGACGGGACGCCGTACACGGCGGTCGCCCGGCTGCACGGCACGTCCGTCCTGGCGAGCACCGTCATCCAGACCTGCACCCGGTACACGCTGGAGGAGACCCGCTGCCGGTTCTGCGCCATCGAGCAGTCCCTCGACGGCGGCCGCACGCCCGCGGTCAAGACCCCGGAGCAGCTGGTCGAGGTCACGCTCGCCGCGGTCGCCCTCGACGGCGTCTCGCAGGTCGTCCTCACCA